>DASVUC010000046.1:0-13569 GCA_036387255.1 Tepidisphaeraceae bacterium
CCATCAGCGGCTTCCGCCGAGGCAAGGGGCCGCGCGTGCGCCGCGCGATGCCCTCACCTGATGCTGCCATCGCCATCTTCGCGCTCTCCCTGCTCCTCAACTTCTACATCACGCCCAGCTTCGGCCGCTGGAACCTCATTCCGCTCCTCGCCGTCGTCGAGATTTTTCTCGTCGCCGCGCCGGCGATCCTGCTCGCCTGGCTGGCGCGCTATCGCTGGCGCGACACCTTCAGCCTTCGCTGGCCTGGCGCGATGATGATGCTCGCGGGCTTGCTGGTCGGACTGGGCGTCGTCCCGTTCGCTCAGCTCTTTTTCTCCCTTCAGTCCCAGGTTTTCCATACGCCTGCCGACTACGTGAAGAACACGATGTCGATCTTTATGCAGCCGCTTCAGGCGCACCCGATTCTCGTGCCGCTCCTCGCCGGGGTCTTGGCGGGCGTATGCGAAGAGCTGCTCTACCGCGGCCCGATCCAGACCGGCTTGCTCAAGCGGATGCCCATCGCCGCTGTCCTGATCCTCGGCGGCATTCTTTTCGCCGCCGCCCATCTTGATCTCTACGGCTTCGCCGTCCGCGCGCTGCTCGGTATCGTCCTGGGCTGGCTCGTCATCCGCACCCGCTCCATCTACCCGGCCATGCTTGCCCACGGCATCTACGACACCGCCCAGCTCCTCGGCCTCGCCCATGCCGTTCACACTTACGGCCCGGACAAAGTCATCGAAATGGCGACGAACACGCGCGGCATCGACTGGCAGCCAATCCAGCTCGCCATTGGCGCTGTCCTGCTCGCGGGGGCATGGATCATCTTCCGCAAGTCCGCACCCATCGTCGCCGCGGACGCAGCAACTTCTTCAACGTTCACCCCGCCGGCGCCGCGTCTTTCCATTGTCACTTCCCCCGAAGATGCTTTAAGATGATCCAAGAGCCGGCGCGAGTCGGCACGTTCGTACACGTCTTGGCGAGGCGAATGTGGTGTCGGGATATCAAACCCGTCAATTTCCGCCGTTGCCGCAGATCGGACAGCCTGAAAGCTATTATGCGCGTCAGGCGCATCAGGCGGAGCGGGTCGGCGACCGTCACGCCAAGGAAGCCAGCAAGGTGGGGCAGTACGTCACGCTCGCCGTCGACCCGCGCCTCAGCTGGGATGAAAAGCTCAAGTATTTCAACCATGCCCTGAAGCGCCATTGCGTCCCTCCTCCCTTGCCCGACGATGACGTGTGGATGTTCTACCGGTCGCTCGCTGACTTGGTGCGCCGCTACGCCGGGCAGGAAGCCCTGCGCCTCGCGTCGCAGGAGGACGATCTCTACGCCGCCCGTCTGGCGATGGGCCAGACCCGCGAGAAGATCGAGAACGAAGCCGAGGAATTCTTCGCCAAGCTCGTCCCGTCGGAGTGTCCCGATTGGCTGAACGAAGAAGATTATTCGCAGCTGAAGCTGATCCGCGATCAGTGGATTTAAGCGCACTGCGGTGTGCGGGGGTAATAACATTATGCAGAAGTTGCTGGTTGCGCTGATCGTCTTGTTGAGTGCTGCGGGTGTGCGCGCCTCGGAGCCTCGAGTGGCGGAGGTGGTGGAGGTCGATCGGGTCTGGTCGGGGCATTCCGTGGGGTTTGCGCTGCTCACTCAGGTGAAGACGCAGTACGTTGCTTACTTCGACGCCGAGCGGCGAATGATCGTGGCGTCGCGCGAGCTCGGGAAGCGCGAGTGGGTAAAGAAGGATCTCGGTCAGAAGATCGGCTGGGACTCGCACAACTACATCACGATGGCGATTGACGACGCAGGGCAGTTGCACGTTTCGGGCAACATGCACGCCAATCCGATGCTGTACTTCGTCACCACGGAGCCCGGGGATGTGACTTCGCTGACGCGCGTCGAAAAGTTGGTGGGCAGCGAGGAGACGCGGTGCACGTATCCGGTGTTCATGAAAGGCGCCAGCGGCCAATTCATCTTCACCTACCGCTCGGGCGGCAGCGGAAACGGCAATCAGATTTACAACATCTATGACTCGAAGACGAAGATCTGGCGGCGACTCACCGATGCGCCGCTGACGGATGGGCAAGGGAAGATGAACGCCTACTTCGGCGGGCCCACCAAAGGACCGGACGGCTTCTTCCATCTCTGCTGGGTGTGGCGCGACACCGGCGACTGCGCGACCAATCACGATCTCTCCTACGCCCGCTCGAAAGATCTCGTGCACTGGGAGAACGGGCAGGGAGAGCCTCTCAGCCTCCCGATCAAGCTGGGCGACGACGTCATTGTCGATCCTGTGCCGGCGGGTGGCGGCATCATCAACGGCAACACGAAGATCGGCTTCGACCGCCAGAAACGCGTGATCGTCAGCTATCACAAGTTCGACCCCTCCGGCAACACGCAGCTCTACAACGCGCGGCTCGAGAACGGCGCCTGGAAGATCTACCAGGCCAGCGACTGGGACTACCGCTGGGCATTCTCCGGCGGCGGATCGATTGTCTTCGAAGTTCGGGTCGGCAACGTCAGCGTCGCGCGGGGCGGCACCCTGGTCCAGACCTACCAGCACGCCAAGCTCGGCTCGGGCGCCTGGAAGCTGGACGAGGCGACACTCAGGCCCATCGGCACCTTTCAACCCGAACGTGATCGGCCGCGGGAACTGGATCGTGTCGAATCCGATTTTCCCGGCATGAGCGTGCGCTGGGCGGGCGACTCGGGCAAAACCAGCGGCGCTCGCCATTTCCTTCGCTGGGAAACCCTCGGCCCCAATCGCGATCGGCCGAGATCGGGCGATCTGCCGGAGCCGAGCGTGCTGCGCGTTTACCGCATCGAAAGTCGCTGAAATCCTGCCTCCCCCTTCGTCGACCGCATGAGATTCTTCCGCACCCATTCGCGGATCTGTTTCACCCAACCGCCTTCCTCCATCTTGAAGCTGCGTCTGACGAACAGCTCCACCAGAGAGTTCCACCTCGATGACCAGATCCGGCGGCGGGTCCCGGCAAAGGTCAACGGCGTGATTTCCGCCGAGTGGGTGCGGCGGCGATTGTCATGATGACATTGTACCTCTCTGCAGAGCCTCTCCTCCGGCGGCTTCGATGGTGCCTTCTTCAATCTTCAGATCTGCGCGGTTTTGGATCTTGTCGACCAGCCCGTCGCGGACCCAGAGAATCCGGTCGCTGACGGCAAGCATCTTGTGATCGTGGGTGGCGCTGATGATGGTGACGCCTTTTTCTTTGTTGAGGTTGCGGAGGAGTTCGATGATCAGTTTTCCGGTTTGGAGGTCGAGGTTCCCCGTCGGTTCGTCAGCGAGGATGATGGCCGGGTCGTTGGCAAAGGCGCGGGCGATGGCGACGCGCTGCTGCTGGCCGCCGGACATTTCCGCAGGACGGTTGAACAGGCGGTGGCCCAGCTCAACGCGCTTGAGGATCTCGGCCGCTTTGTCTTGAGCCTCGTCCGTCTTCAGGCCGGCCATGATCATGGGAAACATGACGTTCTCGAGTGCGGTCTGAGTGGGCAGCAGATTGAACGTTTGGAAGATGTAGCCGATCTTGTGGCAGCGCATCCAGGCGAGCTCGTAGGCGTCGAGCTGGGCGATGTCGACTTCATCGATGTAGACCTTGCCGGAGCTGGGGCGATCGAGCCCGCCGATCATGTTGAAGAGGGTGGACTTGCCGGAGCCGGAGGGGCCCATGATGGAGATGTATTCGCGGCGAGCGATGGAGATGGAGACGCCGCGGAGGGCGTGAACTTCGTCGGTGCCCATCTTGTAGGTGCGCTTCACGTCCAGCGTGCGGACGGTGTGCTCGGCAAGGGTGGTTGGGGAAGGCGTAGCGGCGGTCGGGTCGATCACGGAAGTATTATGAGGAAAAGGTTGGGAGGGTAAAAATGGGCTGGATTGTTTTGAGGAGGTTTCGGCTAGAAGAGGCGGAGGTAACGGTAGAGGAAGAGTGGACGGGAGATACCCTCAGCCCTGCCCTCTCCCGGGGTATCTGGAGGGGGAGGTTCAAGTCTCCACCCGCATGGCTTCAATGGGCTGCATTTTGGCGGCTTGCCAGGCGGGGTAAAGGGCGCCGGCGATGGTGAGGGTGATGCCAATTGCGAAGCAGAGGGCGACGCCGGTGAGAAGATCGTGGATGGGGATGAGCTGGAGGGCGATGGGGCCGTAGGTGTAGAGCTGGGCGAGGAGGGAGAGGGCGAGGCCGAGGAGGATTCCGATGACGGTTCCGACGAGGCCTTGGAAGAGGGACTCGATCAGGAACAGCTTGATGATGAAGCTGTCGAGTGCGCCCAGGCACTTCATGGTGCCGATTTCGCGGAAGCGTTCGGTGACGCTCATGAGCATGGCGTTGAGGATGCCGACGAAAGCGACGAGCAGCGCGAGGGAGACGAGCCAGCGCGTTTGCAGTCCGGAGGATTGAATTTCATCGGGGGTGGTGGGGACGCCGTTGGATTTGAGCCTGGCGGCGAGTTGCTGGCGCGGGCGGAGATCTTCGACGGACGCGCCGAGAGGTCTTGTGCTGGCGTAGTTGCGGAGGGAATGGGTGATGGCGCCCTGGCTGAGGATGGCCATGAGGAACGCGAGGGCAAGGACAATACCGCTGGTGACGAGGATGGATCGGCCAAGGCGCAGGCGGAGTGACTTCCATGCGATTCCGATCGCCTGAGACGTGGGGAGGGAGGTTTGGCGGTGGATGGAAGGCATCAGTCCATTAGAGGTGAGGCGGGGATGTTGCTTAGAGGAAGTCCTACTTTGGTCGCACACGACACGTCCAGAAGGCCCAAGCTACGGGGAAAGGAATGCGCGGGCGAGACGCCCATGCCACGCGATGCGCTAAACGCTTTGGGACTTGGTGACTTTCATTCGGATGAGTCCTTTTTTGGCCAAGGTGTGGAGGAACTGGACCGTCGCGACTTCGGCTTCTCTTAAGTTCAAATTGTAGTGGGTGGAGAGTTTTTGGATGAGGTGGCGCACGGGGGTTTGCCCGTCGCAGTGGGTCCAGACGAAGAGGCCGAGATGATCAAGCTCGAAAATTTTGGTGGAGGGGGAGGGGTTTGGGAGCAGCAGGCGCGCGAGGCGCATGAGCGGTGCTCGGAGGTTCCGCGCGGTCGTTGACTGCGGGCTATTGCGGGTGGGATGGAGGGGCACGGTCAGGCGCCAGGTGGTTTCGCTGTGCTGGGTGAGCTGGTGCGGCGCGAGCTGGATGGGCTTCGAATCCAGCATCTGGGTCTTGCTGAACTTGGGAGCAGCGCTGCGAAACATGTCGCTTAGCTTACGCGGGAAGTGCGTGTTGGATATAGTGTCGCGGCTTCCCAGGAAAACGATCAAGAAAAGCCCGCGAAGACAAACGAGGAGCTTGCGATGCGAGAGAGGCAAACGATTGCGGAGTTGCTGCGGGATGCGGATGGCGCCTTGGATCGGCGGCGGTTCTTGAAGCTGGCGGCGGCGGTCGGCGCTGGGTCGCTGGTTCCCTGGCGCGCGCTGGGTGGATGGGGTGAGAGCGCAGCGTCCGCGCAGGAGATCGTTCAGAAGGCGCCGATGCAGATGGCGCGGTTTCCGGAAAAGACAGATTTGATTTTGCTGACGGATCGGCCGCCGCAGCTTGAGACGCCGCTGAAGTACTTTCAGAAGGACCTCACGCCGAACGATGCGTTCTTCGTACGGTGGCATTTGGCTGGGATTCCCACGAGCGTGGATTTGTCCACATTTCGGCTGGAGCTTGGCGGCCACGTGGAGAAGCCGCTGAGCTTCTCCGTGGATGAGCTGAAGCAGAAATTTGAGCCGGTGTCGGTAATCTCGGTGGCGCAGTGCTCGGGAAATTCCCGCGCCTACTTCACGCCGCGCGTGATGGGCGGGCAGTGGGGGCACGGTGCGGTAGGCAATGCGAAGTGGACAGGCGTGCGGTTGAGCGATCTGCTCAAGGCGGCGGGGATGAAGAGCGGCGCCGTGGATGTGAGCTTCGCGGGGCTCGATGAGCCGCCGCTGACGGAGACGCCGAAGTTCGTCAAGTCGCTGGATGTGGCCAAGGCGCAGGAGCCGCACATCATCGTGGCGTATGCAATGAACGACGCGGACATGCCGATGCTGAACGGGTTTCCGCTACGGCTGATTGTGCCGGGATGGTTCGCCACGTACTGGATGAAAATGCTGAACCGCATCACGGTGCTGGACAAGAAGTTTAGCGGGTTCTGGATGGACAAGGCGTATCGGATTCCGAAGAACGCGGAGGGGAATGAGGATCCGAAGGATTTGGCGAAGGAGACGGTGCCGATCACCAGGTTCACGGTGCGCTCCATCCTGGTGAAACCGGAGCCGGCGGAAAAGATTTCCGCGGGAGAGGCGTACGAGGTTCAAGGGGTGGCGATGGACAGCGGAAAGGGAATCACGCGGGTTGAGGTGTCCACGGATGGGGGGAAAACGTGGGGCGATGCGAAGCTGGATGCGGAGCTCGGCAAGTACAGCTGGCGGCGGTTTCGCATGGACTGGAAGCCAACGGAGAAAGGGAGCTATCGCATCCTGTCGAAGGCGACGAATGCGGCCGGAGAAACGCAGGTGCAGCAGCTGTGGAATCGCAGCGGGTATCAGCGCAATGTCGTTGAACAGGTCGAAGTGAACGTGGCGTAAGGAGATTGGGATGAACGCGAAGATCAAAGCATCACTTGGCTTGTTGGGTGCGCTGGCGCTGGCGGCTTGTGCGGATCAGGGAGCGGGGCGCAATGTGAATGCGGCGCCGACGGGGTCGGCGGCTGCGGGAACATCAGGCCAGGTGCACACGATCGAGATGCCGAAATTTCAGTCGGATTTGCCCGAAGGTCCTGGGAGGGAGCTGGTGGCGACCGCTTGCCTGAGTTGTCACTCCACGCGGTACATCGCGATGCAGCCGCCGCTGAATGCGGCAAAGTGGGAAGAGAATGTCCGGAAGATGATGAAGACCTTCGGGGCGCCCATCGCGGAGGACCAGGTGCAGCCGATCGTGCAGTACCTGATGGCGACGCGGGAATCGAAAATCAGTTCCGGCTCGTGGATCGTGCGCGCGGCGAACACCGAGCGGAAGGCGACACCGAAGCTGGATCTAACGTCCGCGAATCTGGAGAAGGGGAAGGCGGTCTACGCGCGGGCGTGTGCGTCGTGCCATGGTGAGAAGGGCGCGGGGAACGGTGTGTCGGCGGGACCGCTGCTGCCGCGTCCGACGAACCTGACGCACGCGGCGTACTCGCGCGAGTTCATGGCCGACGCAATTTTCAACGGCGTCCCCGCGACCGCGATGCCCGGGTTCTCGACGCTTTCGCAGGATGATCTGCGGGATGTGGTGGCGTATTCACTGAGCCTGGGGCAGAAACCTGCGGATGCGAAAGCGTCAGGGGATGTGGCGGTGGCGAAGGACCTTTACCAGCAGCATTGCATGAATTGTCATGGCGCGGATGGCGCGGGAGATGGGATCGCTGCCGGCACCTCGCCGCGGCCGCCGGCCAATTTCAAGGTGAAGCAGCCGACAAACCACCACGCGATGATGATCATCTCCGACGGCGTGGCAGGATCGACCATGCCGCAGTGGAAGGCAAAGCTTTCCGAAGCGCAGCGCATGCAGCTCGCGGAGTATGTGCGGGGGTTCTATCAGGAGTGATGTTTGTTGCAGCACCGGTTCAACGGGCCCACGGAATTAACGTGAGCCGGCGGACATCAAGCGGTGATCGCTGCCGACGCGGAGAATGTGTTCCGCCATCAGTTCGTCGATGACTTGCTGGTGGATGTCGGGGGTGGCGGTGACGATGAGTTGTCCGCTGAGCTCCTGCACGGCGCCGCTGATGCCGCCTTGGCTGCGCCAGGTGAGCGGGTGAATCCCCTGGACTTTGCGGATGATCGCAGCAACCTGCTTGTCGCGCTCGGGGCCGGCAGGGGCGGTGATGCCGTCGCGGACGTCGTAGACGCGCGTGATGGTGTTCCGGGAAACTTGATCTTTGGTCGAGATGGTAAGGATGCCTTCGTCGATGACGTAGTCGAGAGAGACGCGGTCGCTTCCGATCTCGATGAGAAGTTTGTTCAGACCATCGCGGGCTGTGAGGTTGGTCAGGCGGCACGTGACAGGGAGGTCGCGTTTGAGACCGATCTTCTCCAGGCTTTTCCAGTCAACGAAGATGGAGAGGCCTGTGCGGTTGCGGAATTGATCGATGGCTTCAGCGAGCGCTGTGCCGGAAAATTTCAGTTCGGGCAGCGGCTTTTGCAGGTTGGCCAGGACCTGTTCATTCGCCAGGCGGATCTTTCGCTGCTCGGGCGTTTCCCGTCGTTCCTGAACGAGATTCGCTTCAGTGGCACGCACCGATCCAGCTACGGCGTCGGAGGCGCTGGGACGGGTCGTTGGCTGACGATGCGGCTGGGAGGCGCAGCCGGCGAGGAGGGCGGTGGTGAGGATCAGCGGGGTGAGTCGCATGCGATCTCCGTTGTTGACGTCACAAGGTTAACCGGCTCATCGCTGGACGCGAAAACAAATTTATTCAACGGACCCGTGGGCGTTCTTCGGCGGAGAAGGATTCGTTGCCGGAGAGGGCGCGGGCGTCGGCCAGGTTCCAGACGGCCCCGTTCTCGTGGAAGACGCCTTGGGTGGTGCCGTCGGATTCGCTTCTGACCATGAGGGAAGAGATGAAGTTGCCGACGGTGGCTTCCTCGATGACGGAGCTGAACTGGAGGTAGGGGGATCGCCAGCAAGTGAGGATGATGGGGCGGTTAAGAATCTCCTGCGTCTGCCGCGCCAGTTCGAGCTGCCGCTGGAGCAACACTTCGTCACCCCCATGCTGCTGGAGTTGGAGCAGGTCCAGGCCGAGGTCCTGGATGAGGCGGTGATCTTCGAGCCGGTTTGCGCCGAAGGTGAGGGGGAGGGATTTGCGGTGGCGGGAGGCGCGGAGGAACATCTGGCGGGTGAACTTGAACTCGGCCGTCGTCTGCGGACGATTGACGATCTCCAGCGCCAGCACGCGGTGCTCATGGCTCCAGCGCTGCATGAACCAATTGACGTAATCTTCCACGGCGTTCCACTTCGATGCCTCGCCGATCGTCCCAGCGCCGGGCGACGGAACGGTGCAATCGAAAAGGACGGGGAGGATGCGGATCTTGTGATGCCACGCGGAGTGGAGCAGGTGATAAAGGGAATTCTCAAGGCGGTTGCGGTCTTCGAGCCAGAACTCGTAGCTGAGGAAGATGCGCAGGGCGTTGAGTTTGAGCTTTGCGGCATACCCGAGATCGCGCTCGATGGTGGCGCGGTCGTAGCGCTGCCACATCTCGTGGGCGGTGGCAGAGGGCGCGGTGAGGTAAACGGCGCCGCGGATCTTGGAGGCGTCGTCGATGGTCATGAGCCGAAGTCAGGCTTGCCGGGGAAGTGGTCGTGCAGGCGTTTCTTCATCTCGGCGAGAACTTCGGCGTGAGCGGGATCTTCCAAGAGGTTCTTCACCTCCGCCGGATCCGATTGCTCGTCGTAAAGCTCTGCGCCGGCTCGGCCGTCGTTCCATTCGGTGTAGCGATAGCGGTCGGTGCGGACGGATCTGCCGTACCCTTTTTCCTTGTAGCGCATGACCTGGGTGAAGGCTTGGTCTTTGCCGGGGGCGGAGACGTTGTTGAGGAGCGGGACGAAGCTTTTGCCTTGCAGCGTTGCAGGTGGCGTGAGGCCGGCGAGTTCGGCGAGGGTGGGATAAAGGTCAACGGATTCCACAATGCCGCGGGCGACTTTGCCTTGTTGGGTTGCGTTGGGCGGGACGATGACAAGCGGCACCTGGCAGGTCTGGTCAAAGAGGGTCATCTTCTGCCACTCGTGGTGCTGGCCGAGCAGGTAACCGTGGTCAGAGATGAAGACGATGATGGTGTTGTCGGCGAGGCCGAGATTGTCGAGTTCGTCAACGACGCGCCCCGCCTGGGCATCCATAAAGCTGGTGGTGGCGTGGTAGGCGCGGATGGATTCTCGGCGGCCGCGCTCGTCCATGCCCATGTCGGCCTTGCTGTGTTGGAAGGAGAGTTCCGGTTTGCCGTCGCGATCATTGTCGGCGACGTTGGGAACCTTGATCTGGTCCATCGGATACAGATCAAAGTATGACTTCGGCGCGAGCTCGGGGACGTGCGGGCGGACGAAGCCGACGGCGAGGAAGAACGAGCCATTCTTGTTGTCGTTGAGGAGGCGGATGGCTTCGTCGGCGGCTTGATAGTCTGCCTGCTCGCGACCATCGCCGGCGAGGATGACGCGGCGGAAGGCCTGCCCGTCCTTGGGATTGGGGGTGTACTCGTCGCCGTCGTGGGAGAACTCCGCGCCTTTAGGATTGAAGGTGGAATCCCATGACTCCGGATCATCAGGGCCGGGCGTACCGACGCCGCTGGGGATGCCGAGATGGTAGATCTTGCCAACCCGCATGGAGCGGTAGCCGTTGTTGCGAAAGAGCTGGGGGAGGGTGACCAGATCTTTGATCTTGTGTCGGACAGGGAGATCGTTTTTCAGCACGCCGACAGTCTCAGGGCGCAGGCCGCTCATGAACGAGCAGCGGCTCGGACCGCACAGGGGATATTGGCAATAGGCGCGATCGAAACGAATGCCGCGGCCGGCGAGCTTGTCGATGTTGGGTGTCGACATCTTCGCGCCGTAGCAGCCGAGATCGACGCGCAGATCATCAGAGATGATGAAGAGGACGTTCGGTTTTCGCGCTTGTGCGTGCGCGGCGAGTGCGAGAACGCAGACAACAATTACAGCGATAAGCCATTTGGGCATGAATCCTCCTCCGTAGCATGGGCATCTTGCACATGGCCAGCGAAAACGCGGGCAAGATGCCCGTGCTACGTGCGGCGGTCACTCGTCCTGCTTGGAGCGGCCATCCGATGCTGGCTTCGATTCCTTGGTTGGTCTTTTCGCCTTGGCGGCGATGGTCATGGTCGCATACCACTGCTCGAGTTCCTTCTGCATTTCCCTGGCTTGCTTCTCGTGCAGGGCGCGGCGGTCGATGCGTTCGGCGGGGTCGGCTTCGACGTCGTACATTTCGGGTTTGGTGTTGTTGCCGTTGAAGATGAGTTTGAGGTTGCCGCGCATGGCGGCAAGCTGCTTGGCCCCGTCTTCGTCCCATTCAAAAAAGAGCGTGCGCTGGGGGCCCTTCGCCTTGCCCATGAAGACGTCGATGAGGTTTGCGCCGTCGATGTTCCACTTCTTCTCGATGGGCGCACCCGCAATGGCACAGAAGGTGGGGAAGAGGTCGATCATGTGGACGATCTCGTGAGACTCAGCGCCGGCGGGCACGTGGCCTGGCCAGCGGACGATTCCGGGGACGCGAGCGCCGCCTTCCCAGAGCGTGCGCTTCTGGCCGCGGAACGGTTTGTTTGAGTCAAGCACCACCGTCGCCCCTTTCTGAATGGTCTCAAAAGTTGCACCGTGGTCGGAGGTGAAGACGACAACGGTGTTTTCATCAAGGCCCGCTTCGCGGAGCGTCTTCATCAGGCGGCCAACTTCTTTATCCATCTGCGTGATCTGGGCGGCGTAGGTGGCGACGGTTTTCGACCGCGCGTCTTTGCTGTCCGTGAACTTGTCGAGGTGGCTTCTCACTTCGTCTTCGGGCGCTTCCTGCAAGCCGTGGGGAGCGATGAAGGGAACGTAGCAGAAGAACGGCTGATCCTTGTGGCGGTTGATGAAGTCAATCGCGCGATCGGCGAAGAGGGTGTCGGCGTATCCCTTCACCGGCTTTTCTTCGCGGCCCTCGAAAAGCTTCTTGGGAAACTTTTCCCACGCGGCTCGAGCTTCGGTGTAGCCGAAGAATTCGTCGAAGCCTTGATCCATGGGGTGCGTGTATTGGGTGGCGCCGGGGCGGGGTGCGCCGTGATGCCATTTGCCGAAGAGGCCCGTGGCATAGCCTTTTGTCTTGAGCGCTTCGGCGATGGTGGTTTCTTCGGAGGGAAGATCCAGGGAGCTGTTTCCGGTGACGCCGTTGTGAATGGAATATCGACCCGTCATCAGAGCCGCGCGACTCGGCGCGCAGACGACCGACGCGGCGTAAAAGCGCTTGTAGTTGGTTCCTTCTTTAGCGAGCTGGTCGAGGTTGGGCGTGTGCCACTCGGTCCGCCCGTTGAACGAGACGTCGCCCCACCCCAGATCGTCGGCGAGGATCATCACGATGTTCGGCGGGCGGTCGGCGGCAAAGGCTTTTGAGATGAGGAGCAAGAGGACCAGCAGGAAAGAGAGTCGCTTCATGAGGCTAAGAGTCTTGCAGCAACGTAGGAAAAAGGGAAGAGGTTTGCGATCCGCGTATTCAAGAAGATCGGCGCGTCTGCTGTAGCACCGGTTCTTCTTTAACAACCTCGCAGGATAACAAGACCGCGTTATCAGCGCGGCCATTTGAATTGATCATCTTTGGTGCGCTTGAGCCAAGCGACCAGGCGGCTGGAGAGATCATCTTGAATGGACTTGGCTTCGGCGGTGCCGTAGAGGTTGTGGTCTTCAAGAGGATCTTTCGCGACGTCGTAGAGCTCGGGTTTGCTGTCGGCGTTATCCCAGACAATGAGCTTATGTGTCGCGGTGCGGATGGAGCGGTAGGCCTTGGTTCCGAAGCGATCGCTCTGGTTGTCGGCGAATTCGACGAAGGCTTCGTTGAAGTTCTTGTCCGCGCCGGATTCGCCGGCGAGGAGCGCGGACATGTCCCGCCCGACAAAGGTGTCCGGCACTTTCGCGCCCGCAAGTGCGAGGAACGTCGGCGGCAGGTCAATGCTGGAGACGCAGGCTTCGTTCTTTCCCTTGAGCTTCACGCCGGCGCCTTTGATCATCAGCGGCGTCCGGGCGGAAGCTTCGTAGGGAACGACTTTGCCGGCGGCGCCTTTGGCTCCGATGCCCTTCTGCCCCATCATGAAACCGTTGTCGCCGAGGAAGACGAACATCGTGTTGTCGGCGAGGCCGGCTTCTGTGATGGCTTTTTCAATCCGCCCGCTGATCAAGTCGGCGAGGCTGGTGGCCTTGTAGTAGCTGAGGAAGTTGTGGTGCGGGATCTTTTCCGGGAAGCCCGGAGGAAGCAGGTCATCACTCTTTTTGCCTTCATAGAGGTTGGCGATTTCCGGTGGGTTGGGATTCCACGGCGTGTGCGGACACGTCAGCGCCAGCCACATGAAGAACGGCTTCTCCTTCGCGGCGTCGCTCTTAAGGAACTCCTCGGCGTCCTTGGAGAAGGCGATGTTGGTGTAGTCGGCGTTGTCGTGCGGCTTGCGGGAGTTTCCCTTGGCGAGCGGCTCGCCGCGATAGAGACCGCCGCCGCCCGGGAGCCAGGTGCGCACGTCGGTGAAGCCGCTTTCCCAAGGCTCCACGTCCAGATGCCACTTCCCAACCAGAACCGTGAGATACCCCGCATCCTGGAGAAGCTGGGGGAGGAACGGACCCTTAAGGCCCTTCGTTCCCGTAGCTTCGGGGCGCTGGTATTGATTGGAGAGCCAGCCGTTCTGGTGCGGAACGACGCCGGTGAGGAGCGAGGCGCGCACGGGCGAGCATTGCGGAACCACGACGGTGCTTTGATGAAAGTAAACGCCTTCGCTGCACAGGCGGTCGAGGTTGGGCGTGTGGATCTTGGGGTTACCCGCTGCGCCGAGCGCGTCGAACCGCTGATCATCCG
>DASVUC010000047.1:0-2562 GCA_036387255.1 Tepidisphaeraceae bacterium
CCACCTGGAGGTGGATGGGGTAAATGTGACGGGGTCACTGGCGGTGACGAACACCGGCGGTTGGCAGAGCTGGGGGACCGTCACCAAGAGCGGCGTGAACCTGACGAGCGGGCAGCATGTGATTCGGCTCGTCATGGATGCGGCGGGATCCAGCTCGTACGTCGGGAACTTCAACTGGCTTGCATTTCGATGAGGTCACTGCCGTAGCATGGGCGTCTTGCCCATGCAGATGCAAAACATGGGCGAGACGCCCATGCTACGGGGGAAGAGAAACGTGCTTCGTCAAACAATCTCGAACCCGCGGCGCTGTTGGCGGGATTGGAAGGTGTCGGCTTCGGCGTCGCCGATGATTTCCTGGGCGGTGGCGTCCCAGCGGAGCTTGCGCCCGAGGCGCATGGCGATGTTGCCGAGGTGGCATGTGGTCAGGTGCTTGTGGTGGGAGAAGATGTCGCTGACGGGTTGCGTGCGGTTCCTGGCGCAGGTGATGAAGTTGAGGACATGGCGCTCGTGGGAGTTGGCGACGCCTTGCGCGAGTGGCGGGATAGCGTTGTCGGGGAGCGGGTTTTCCTTGAGCTGGTCGTAGGCGGGGCCCTTGATGGTCTCGCGGTTGACGAAGAGCCAGCCGCCGTCGCCTTCAATGAGGATGCCGTTGTCGGAGGGGAAGTTGGGGACGCGATCGCGGACGAACATCTCGGCGCCGTTGGCGAAGGTGAACTTCACGTTGAAGCGCGAGGCGGTGTTGAAGGCGTTGCTGGCGGTGGGGTAGCCGCGGTCGTACATGACGGGCAGGTCCACTTCGGTCGGCTCGATAAGCATCGGGCCGGGTAGATCGGGCGCGATGGCCCATTGGGCGATGTCGACGTGGTGGGCGCCCCAGTCGGTCATGCGCCCGCCGGAGTATTCGTACCACCAGCGGAAATCGTAGTGGCAGCGCTGCTTGATAAACGGAACCTTGGGGCATTGGCCGAGCCACTGGTCCCAGTCGAGCTCTTTAGGCGGGGCGGAGGTTTGGAAGCCGGTGCCGGTGGGGGTGTCGCCGATGGCGACGGTGCACTGGCGGATCTTGCCGAGGCGCCCTGCTTGCGCGAGGGCGACGGCTTGCAGGAAGCGTTCGTCGGAGCGCTGCTGCGTGCCGACCTGGAAGACGCGGCCGGTTTCCCGCGCGACGCGGCAGAGGATGCGGCCCTCGTCGATCGTCAGCGTGACGGGTTTTTCGCAGTAAATATCTTTGCCGGCGCGGAGGGCGTCGATGGCGATCTTTGTGTGCCAGTGGTCGGGCGTGCAGATGAAGACGAGCTGCACGTCGGGACGGGCGAGGAGGTCCTGGTAGCGGTTGGTGGTCCAGGCTTTACCACCGGCGAAGTCTTTCTGGTAGCTGGCGAGGTGGTCCTGGTCGACGTCGCAGATGGCGACGATGTCGCCGAACTTGCGGGCGGCGCCGGAGTGGAAGCGGGCAATGCCGCCGCAGCCGATGATGCCGAAGGCGGGGCGGTCGGCCTTGGTGGAGGCGGGCTTGGTGGAGGGCTTGGATGTGGATTGGTCAGCGCCGCGGGTGCGCGCGGCGCTCGAGAGAAGCGCGGTGGTGGTCAGGGCGGCGGTGGTTTTCAGAACGTTTCGGCGTGAGACGGACATGGTGGCTCCCATAGCGCTGGGCTGATTGCGGACCGTGTTTTTCTGTATCGGCGGGCGCGAGATGTGTTGTGTACCCGATGTGGAGGCGCGCGGAAAGGGATGGCGTGCTGGCAAGGTGGGACGCCTGGTGTTCAAGAGGAGCCCACATCCCGACCTTCTCCCGGAGTACCGGGAGAAGTGTTAAGAGGGAGGAGCCAGAACCCTCACCGTCGACCGTTCATGCGCGAAGAGCTGCGCGTTTCGAAAAAGCGGCGCGCCGGGAGACGTCACGCGAGCTTCATGAAGCCGAGGTCGGGGCGGGCGAAGCGTTGCAGGTTGGGGAAGACGGTGTTGATGTTGGATTCGGAGACGCCGAACCAGCGGGCGAGGGTGGCGGCGTATTCATCGACGCTGGTGGTGGGGATCCAGCGGCCGAGGCCTGTGTCATCGGGGCCATTGACGGCGAGCGTGGGGAACGTTCCATAGATGCGCCGGCCGTTGACAGCGCCGCCCATGATGAGGTGGTGGGAACCCCAGCCGTGGTCGGAACCGAGGCCGCCGTTGACGGGGAAGGTTCGACCGAAGTCGGAGGCGGTGAAGGTGGTGACGCTGTCGCCGATGCCCAGTTCGGTGGTCATGCAGGTGTTGAATGCGCTCATTGCCTGCGAGAGCTGGGTGAAGAGCGTGGCGTGGGGGGCAAGCTGGTCGCCGTGGAGGTCATAGCCGCTGACGGCGGCGAAGAAGATCTGGCGGTTCTGGCCGAGGGTGGCGCGCGACTTGATGCAGCGGGCGATCATCTTGAGCTGGTTCCCGAGCCCGGTGTTGGGGAAGGTCGTGGTGACGGCGTTGGCGGTGATGGCGGTGTTCAGGTTGGTGTAGTTGTCGAGGGCGCTCTGGCTGGTCTTGGCGGATTGGCCTTCGTAGAGGTTGGAGTGGTTGAGGGAGATGAGG
>DASVUC010000048.1:0-18376 GCA_036387255.1 Tepidisphaeraceae bacterium
TCTCCCGTACCCGGGAGAGGGCGGGGGTGAGGGTCTACCTTTTGATCCTCCATCTCATCCATGCCTGCACGATAGCACACCCCCCCTCCTCCGTGTACGCTCCTCCCCGATGTCCACCGGCAACCTCCTCGTCCTCCAATCCGGCGGCCCCACCGCGGTCCTCAACACCACCCTCGCCGCCGTCATCAGCGAAGCCCAGCACCACCAGGTCGCCAAAATCCTCGGCGCCCTCCATGGCGTGAATGGCCTCATCCACGCCCACTTCGCCGACCTCACATCGCTCTCACAGTCACAGCTCAACCTTCTCGCCAGCACCCCCGCCGCCGCCCTCGGCTCATCCCGCACCAAACCCTCAGACAATGACCTCGCCCGGATCCTCGACAACCTCGCCAAGCACCAGGTCCGCCACCTCCTCCTCGTCGGCGGCAACGGCTCCCTCAAAGGCGCCCAAGCGATCCACGAAGCCGCGCTACGCAACGACCAAGACCTGAACGTCATTGGCATCCCAAAGACCATCGACAACGACATCGCCTCGATCGACCGCTGCCCGGGTTACGCCTCCGCCGCCCGCTACATGGCCCAGGCCGTCCGCGACCTCGGCGCTGACGTCCGAGCCCTGCCCCAGCCCGTCTCCATCCTGGAAACTATGGGCAGGTCTGTCGGGTGGGTCGCCGCCGCCACCGCACTCGCCAGGACGGATGAAGATTCCGCGCCCCACTTGATCTATCTGCCTGAAAACCCATTCATCATGCAGCAGTTCCTCGCCGACGTTGACCGCACCGTCACCCGGGCCGGGTACTGCATCGTCGTCGCCCCCGAAGGGCTAAAGGATCCCTCCGGCAACATGGTCTACGAGACCTCCAACAGCGCGCAGAAGGACGCGATGAATCGCCCGCTGCCCGGCGACATCGCCCTTTACCTCGCGGGTGTCGTCTCGAAAGAGCTGAAAATCCGCTGCCGCAGCGAGAAACCTGGCCTCTGCGCGCGAGCTTCGATCGCCACCCGCAGTGAGCAGGATGTGAAAGATGCGGACCTGGTCGGCAGGGTTGCCGTACGTGCCGCACTTGCGGGTGATCGTGGCATGATGGTTTCCCTTCGGCCGCTCGGTTCGACTCCGAACCACGACCTGATTCCGCTGTCGCAGGGCGCGGGACACGAAAGGCCTATACCCACTGAATGGATCACGGACGGTCACCTTCGCGTGTCGGAAGCCTTCCTGAACTACGCCCGTCCGCTCGTCGGGCCACTTCAGGACTATGCCCCACCCTTCATGCTTTAGGGTCGTAACTTTCGCAACCTGCCAGGCGCATCCTATGCGCGATCTTCCTGATATTCGTCCCTAAGTTCAGCGATTTTCTGGTGTTGCGCCTGCAACGGCCTCTTGCACGCCCTGATTCCGCACCCCACCTCAACTTGACTCCCCCTACCCGAGTCCCGATCATTTCGGCTTCTCATGAGTAGTGTGATTATCCTCCAGCACGTCCCCTTTGAAGGCCCAGGCCGGATAGTGCCTGTCTTCCGCGACTTCGGCATCCCCTGCGAAACCCGGCATCTGTACAAGGGCGATGAAGTTCCCACAGACCTTGATGAGCTTCGCGTGCTGGTGGTGCTGGGCGGGCCGATGGGTGTGGCGGACGTTGGGTCAGAGAAGTTCCCGTTCCTGGCGCAAGAGGTGGAATTGCTCAAGCGGCTCGTGGCGCACGACCGGCCTGTGCTGGGGATCTGCCTGGGCGCGCAACTCCTTGCCCATGCAGCAGGTGCGAAGGTTTATCCGAACGCCAAACCGGGCGCAACACCTGAAATCCCGCCGACACCGATGCCTGAATATGGCTGGGCCGGCGTCCAGTTCCCGTTTCCGGGCGGGACCGATCCGATGGTATTTGGGATGACGGATGGGGCTCCGATGTTTCACTGGCATCGGGAGACGTTTGATCTGCCCAAGCTTCCTCCGCCGCCGAATCCAGCGCCCCCGCCGGCACCGCCACCGCCTACCGGCAGCGTGCTGCTTTCGAGCACACGGACGTGCAAGAACCAGGTTTTCCGGTTCAAGAACCGGTTGTACGGCTTCCAGTACCACATCGAGCTGACGCCGGAAGGCATCAGCGCCTTGATCGAAGGGGATAAAGAAACGGCTCAGCAAATCATCGGGCCCAGCGGCATCAAAGAAATCGTTGACCAGACGCCCAAGCTGTATTCCCGCTATCAGCGGCTGGGCGACCGGATCCTGGGCAACTATGTCCAGTTCTTGAAAGCGTACTAGTTCTTCACGTCCATGGACGTACTCCACGAGTTTCGGGTTTACCTCACCAAGCCGCACGTTCGGCCCTGGGCGCTGGCCGCGCCGATCCTGGTGCTGCTCTTCTGCATTCCCCTTTTGCGCCCGCTTCGCCACCCGGACCCGACGCAGATGTCGGATGACGAGCTGGCCCGCCTGGCGACGGTTCAGTCGATCGTGGAGCATCAGACGCTTGACATCGACCACTCCTCCTTCGCTCCGAATCACAGCGTCGTACGGGTGGGGAAGAAGCTGTATGCCGATCAACCTCCCACCTTTGCCCTGCTGATGGCGGGGCCGTACTGGGTGATGGACAAGCTGGGGCTGGATTTCCGCAAGAACATCAACCTGGTCGAGTTTTTCCTGACGCTCATCGGCGTGACCATTCCTGTCGCGATCGCGTCGGGATTGATCTATCGCATGGGCCGGGTGTTTGTGATGTCGCGCTGGAAGCGGTGCGCCTTGTCGCTGATCGTGGCATTTGGAAGTGGGCTGGTGAGTTATGCGGTGGTACTGAATGCGCATGCGCCGGCTGCCGCGCTGGTGATTGGTGCGGCGGCGTGCCTGGCGCACATCGTTCACTCCCGCCGCCCGGCGATCACCGGCGGGTGGCTCGCGATCTGCGGCCTGTGCGCGGGTCTGGCGGCGACAATCGAACCGGCGGCGGTGCTGTTTACAATCCTGCTGGCGGCGGTGATCCCGGCGATGCGATGGCGGCCGGCGATGCGGGTCGCGGGTGTTTTCATGTACGTGATCGGGCTGGCGCCTCCCCTGCTGCTCCATGCCGTCCTGACGGTCCCGGTGACGGGCGACCTGCGGCCGATCAACTGGCACCCGGAGCTTCACGCTCGCGTGGACCTTAAAACCGAAATTGCCCCGCAGCTCGATGATGAGGAGAACTCACGCGTCGCGTATGTGGTCGAGCAGGTGCGGCGACTGTCAGATGGCTTGATCGGTGAGCATGGCGTGCTCTCGCACTTTCCGGTTCTGTTGCTGGGCGTTCTTGGCATCTTTGCCGTGATGCACCGGCACTGGCCAGCGACGGTGAAGATCATGGCGGGGGCGACCGGTATCGCCGCCGGTGTAACCATCTGGACTTTTTGCATCGGTACCCACTTCGGGCCCGGCTCGATGTTCGCGGCGCCGCACTTCGTGGTGTTCGTGCCGCTCCTGCTCTTCTGGGCCGGGGCGTGGCTCCGCCGGAACCATCACCCCATCACATGGTCAGTGGCGGGCGTGCTGCTGGTGTTCAGCATGAGCGTTTCGCTGGTGGGGGCAACGGATCCCTTCCCGCGCCGGGGCTATGACAAGTACTCGGCGATTCAGGCGCTGAACAAGTTCGTTCATCCGGATGCGGCGCCTCGGGCGACGGTGTATGCGGGGGATTGAGGGTGGCGGGCGACGCTCTCGAGCGCCCCGCAAGCGGGGCCGCTAAACTGGGAAAAAAAGACGAAGCCCCGGGTGCATGCCGGGGCTTCGTGGGAGAAGGGGCGCTATCGATTCGTTATTGGAGCGAGAAGGTCCACTGCTCGCGGTTGAAGTAGAGCGCGCCTTCGAACCATCCATGAGCGGCTTCGCGACAGCGATAGAGCGTGCAGTGGATGGTGATCGGCTGGCCGGTGGGGCTCGGCAAGATCAGCTTTCCGCCGTAGCCCAGCGGCAGGCGGTGGCTGGTGATGAAGCCTAATCCTTTCGGGTTAACGTCGCGGGTATAGAGCACCCAGGGATCGGCGGCGGGTTGGTCGCTGAAGAGGCGCAGCTCGGCCTTCACGTGATACTTCATGCGCTGCACGCGGCGGCGCTCATCGGTCGCGCCGCCGGCCTCCAGCGCGGAGAGGATCAGGTCGACCTCGGGCGGCCAATCGGTGGCGTCGCGAGGTTGTTCACGGAGATCAGTAGACAATCCGGCTCCTGTAGACACGTGGACTCCCGTGCGTCGTGTGGGTGAGGAAACGTACGATATGTCTTTGGGGAGGGGCAAACGGATTGGCGGGAGGAGGATCCGTCCGATAAAGGACGTATCCCATACACCGTTTAGCGGCCCCGCTTGCGGGGCGCTGGGAGGGGCACGAGATGCGCCCGGAGCGGGGAGCGCACACCCCCGGTGTATTCACCGGGGGCTCAATACCAAGCATCATTGACCGAGCATTCCCGGTGGGAGTCCGAGCGCTTGTGCTTTCTTTTGCATTTCTTCTTTGACCATGTCGGCGGCGCGCGCCTGGGCGGCGTTGGTGGCGGCGATGATAACGTCCTCGAGCATGTCGGTGTCAGTGGGATCGATCTTGGTCTTGTCGATCTTCAGCTTCACCAGCTCCATTCGGCCGTTGACGGTCGCGACGACCATGCCGCCCCCGGCGTCGGCGGTGACCGTGCGGGATGCCAGCTCCTGCTGGAGCTGCTGCATCTGCGCCTGCATCTGCTGCGCGGACTTCATCAGATCGCCGAGGTTTCCGAGGTTCTTCAGTGCATCAAACATGATCTACAACCTAATACGGCGAGTGGGATTGGGCTACGCCTCTTCGATTTTGACGATTGTTGCGCCAAAGCCGTCCATGAGATCCTTGATCAGCGGCTCGCTGGTTCGCAGCGACTCGATGAGCTCGGGGGTGGGCTTGATGAGATTCGCCGCCGGCTCGGGGGGAAGCTGAAGATCGCGCTGGACCGGCTTGGGCTGCGGACGCGCCACCGGCGCCGGCCGTGAGGGCGCGGGAGGAGCCAGCGTCGCGGTCTGAGGTTCGCTGTCGCTCGCTTCCTGAGATACTTCAAAGGCGACGCCTAACGATTGGCCCATCACTTTGGTGAGGGCGTCGCGGACGACGTCTTTCTTGCCGTTGCGGTCGAGCAGCTTGACGAAGGTTTCGTGCTGCTTGGTGTAGCGGATGACAGCTTTGCCGTCGTTGATGGCGACGAGCTTGCCCTGCGAGACGAGAGAGTGCAGGGCGGGGCCGCGCTCGGCGATGAGGTCGAGGAGGGCCTGCCAGACGCGGGGGAGGTCGTCGTTGGTGAGCGGCTCTACGTTGGGCGCATCATCGGCGATCACCGGCGCGGGCGCGGGTGTGGCTGGTTGAGATTTGGATGCCTGGGCCGCGAGGAGTTCTTTCAGCGAGGGGCCGGAGCTCTCCCAGACTTTGCCGGGGGCGGGGAGGTCGTCTTCATCTTCAGCGACTGCGATCGGCTTTGGCGCGGGTTCAGGCGAGCCAGCGCCAACTGTTGTCGAAGGAGAACCCTCATCCCTGCCTTCTCCCGGAGTACCGGGAGAAGGGGTAAGAGAGAGAGGAGTACCGGGAGAAGGGGTAAGAGGGGCTGGAGCACCGCGCGAAAGGGTGGAAGGCTGAAGTACCGGACGGTCAACGAATGGCGTTGCGGCTTCGGGAGCGGTGGGGGTTACCGGCTCAACGTACTTTTTTTTTACAGGGGCTGGCGCCGTGCGCGGGGCGGCTTGTCCGTCGCTGGTGAGCAGGTCGGCGATGGATCGGAACTGGTCGGACAGGGTCAGTCGCACCAGGGCGGCATCGAGCATGGCCCTGCCGGCCTGGCTGGTTCGCATGTTGCGGCGGAGCTCTTCGAGGATCGCGATGTCCTGCGCCAGGGCCACGGGGTCGAACTGCTGTGCTTGCGCGTTGAGGTCCTTTGGGTTAAGCCCCGGCACTTCGACCATTTCGCAGTCGGGGCCACAAGTTCGCAGGATCAGCAGGTTGCGCAGGTGCTCGAGCAGCGACGCCATGAGGGTGTCGGTGGATAAGCCGGAGGAAATGAGCTTGTCGGTCTGCGTGAGGACGGCTTTGACCTGGCCCTGGCCGACCTGTTGCGCCAGATCAAAGATGAGCTGCGACTTGGGCAATCCCAGCAGCGACTCGATCAGGTCGATCGTCAGCTCTTTCTCCCCGATGGACAGCAGGCGATCGAGCAACGAGAGCGAATCGCGCATGGACCCGGCGCCGGCCTTGGCGATCAGGAGCAGGGCGTCGTCATCCGCCTTGATCTTCTCCTGCTTGCAGATGTTCTTGAGGTGACCGGCGATCTCGCGCGTGGGGATGTTCCGGAAGTCATACCGCTGGCAGCGCGACAAGATGGTCGGCAGCACCTTTTCCGGCTCGGTCGTCGCGAGGATGAACTTCACATGAGCCGGCGGCTCTTCCATGGTCTTGAGCAGCGCGTTGAAAGCCTGCTTCGACAGCATGTGCACTTCATCGATGATGTAGATCTTGGACCGCGACCGCGCGGGCATGAACGAGGCGTTGGCGATGATGTCGCGGACGTTGTCGACGCCGGTGTTGCTGGCGGCGTCGATCTCGATCACGTCGATGTCGTCGCCGCGCGCGATGGCGTTGCACGATTCGCACTTCAGGCAGGGGGTGGGCGTCGGTCCGTCGGCGGATTCGCAGTTGAGGGCTTTGGCGAGGATGCGGGCGGTGGAGGTTTTCCCCGTCCCGCGCGTTCCGCAGAAGAGATAGGCGTGCGCGATGCGGCCGGAGGAGATGGCCTTCTTCAGCGTCTGGGCGATATGCTCCTGCCCCACGACATCATCGAAGGTTGCAGACCGATAGCGACGGGCAAGAACGGTGTACGACATGGGGGATGATACGCCTCCGGGGCGATGGTAGCAGAGGTGTCCGCTGCGGGAAAGTTTTGAGATGATCCCGCACGTGGTCGAGGCTCAGCTTAGTTCCCGCAACCTCCGCATCGTCTCCGCAACAACCCCACTTCCCTCCGTCACCGCGCGATAGAGCGGGTAGATTTCCTCATACTTCTTCTTCGCCGCGAGATCGGGGCGGTAGACCAGGTCCTCGCGCTGGCGCGCCATGGCTTGGACGGCTTGAGAGACTGCCGCATAACCGGTGACTTCTTTTCCCGCGGCGACGCAGCCGAGGATTGCGGCGCCGAGCGCGACGGACTGATCGGATTCGGCGACGTTAATCTTGTCCCCCAGCACGTCGGCGTAGATCTGCATGAGCAGCGGCGATTTGCCTGGAAGCCCGCCGCTGGCGACGAAGCGGCGGACGGGGATGCCGCTGTCGCGGAGCGTGTCGACGATCCAGCGCACGCCAAATGCGGTGGCTTCGAGCAGCGCGCGGTACATCTGTGCGGGCGTCGTGGACAGCGTGAGGCCGAGGAACGCGCCGGATAACCGGCCGTCCATGAGCGGCGTGCGACATCCGTTGAACCAGTCGATCGCGAGCACGCCTCCCGCGCCGGGCGGCAGCTTCGCGGCGTCGCGGGTCAGCTCGTCATAGGACAGCTTGAAGTGCTCGACGAACCACGCGAACGTATCGCCGACGGCGGCTTGGCCGGTCTCGTAGCCGAAGTATTCGGGGAGGATGCCGTCTTCAACGACGCCGGCGATGCCGGGGGCGAGTTGCTCGATGCGCGAGTTCATCATGTGACAACTGCTGGTGCCCATGACGAGCACCATCGTTGACGGCTCGGCGACGCCGGCGCCGGGGACGCCGGAGTGAGCATCGATGATGGCGGCGGAGACGGGGATGCCTTCTTTCAGTCCGAACAAAGTTGCGGCGCTGGGGGAGAGATTCCCGGCCTTGCGGCCTGGGCTAAGAAGGGTGCCGGGGAGTTTGTCCTGGACAACGGTTTTCAGCCTGGGGTCGAGGGCGGCGAAGAAATCTTCCGAGGGGTAGCCGGTCTGGCTGTTCCACTGCGCCTTGTAACCGGCCTGGCAAGTGGAGCGGACGAGTTGCCTGGCATCGCACTGGGGGAAGGGCCCCTGCGTGAGTTGCCAAACGAACCAATCGCCGGCTTCGAGGAAGATCTGCGCCGCGTCATAGATTTCTGGGGCGTGGTTGAGCGTTTCGTAGATCTTGGGGAAGAACCATTCCAACCCGATCGTCCCGCCGTAGCGCGCGAGCCAGGCTTCGTTGCGCTGGCGCGCGAGCTGGTTGATGCGGTCAGTCTCGGCCTTGGCGCCGTGGTGCTTCCACAGCTTGGGCCAAGCCAGCGGCACGTGCTTGAACTTGTCGGTCAGACAGAGCGGTGTTCCATCGCTGAGCGCGGGGAGCATAGTGCAGCTTGTGAAGTCAACGCCGATGCCGACGACGTCGCCCGCTGCCGCGCCGGATTCTGCGATCGCGCGCTGACAAGCTTGAGAAGCGGAATCGAGCCAATCCTGCGGATGCTGAAGCGCGTAATCCGCCGGCAGCGCCGCGTTCGTCCCCGGTAGCTTCTGATCGATCACCCCGTGCGCGTAAGGCGAAGCCGCCTGGCCGGCGATCTTGCCGCTGGCGATATCCACCACCAGAACGCGAACCGACTCGGTGCCGAAATCAAATCCCAAAGAGTATCGAGCCATGAAGGTAGAGTGACTTTATTGCGTGATGATGTCTAGTCCGTGCCGGGGGTCGCACGTCATTCCCCCTTCTCGCCCTTCTCGCCCTTCTCGCCGGCTTGCACCTTGACGCCCGCACCCGTCCCCGTCACTCCTTCTACTCCCATCTCCTGGCCGAAATTTTCCGCCAGCTTCGCATACGTCAGGTTCAGGTTCTCTTTCATCGCGTTCTCCACCGGCACGTGATCCTTGATCGCTTTGATCAGACCGACGTATCCCTGCTTGTTCGTCTCGACCAGGTAGCGCGCCAGCGTGAACACCAGCGGGTAGCGGCTGTTGTCGATGTGACCAGCGCCGAACAGATCATCCAGGTTCTTGTGCGCCTGAAGGTCCGCGCGGGCGGCATTCTTCGTTGCCATCTCGGTGCCCGGCTGCGGGAGCAGGTCATACGTGACCAGCTCCGCAAGCCCTTCGTTGAGCCACGACGGCACATGCACCGGCGAGCGATAGCGGTGCAAAAATCCGTGCGTCGTTTCATGCACCAGCACGTGACTGAACCACTGATCATCCGCAGCGCGATAGAACGTGATCTTTACATCGCCGTTGCCCATCCCATGACACAGGCCGCCGCGCTTCGTCGCATCGTCATTGTTGAAGAACTCCTTTTCGAACTTGTTGAACGATTCCCGTTCGCCAAAGACGATGATGAGGGCTTTGCCGCGCCAGATGTTTTCGTCCTTGGGAATGGCGAACATGGTCGCCAGCCGGGCATACAGGTTGTCGAGCACGCCCGCCCAGCGCTGCGCCTGGGACTGCTGCAGGTCGCTGGCAAAGAGGAAGTATTTCGTTTCGTACAGCTCCATCCTCGGCGCGAACTTCTCGCGCACCTCGTCAACATATTTCTTCAGCTCCTCGATGGCCGCGGCATTCTGCTCCGGCGTCAACTTCGGCCAGCCGGCGCCTGAATTTTCGCTTCCAGAGGATGTGGCGGGCGCGGTCGTTGATGCTCCGGCGGAGTTGGCGTCGGGATCCTCTCCGCGCTTCAGCGCATCAATCTTCTCCTTCAGCTTTGGATCCAGCCGCAGCGCCCGCGCGTAGGCTCGTTCGGCCGGCACCTTCCCGTTCTTCTCCTGCGCAAGTTGCTTTCCCAGCTTCAACCAATCGGCGGCAGTGCCCCGGCCGAGGAGGCGCTCGTGCACGCTGTAGTTCGTTGCCGGGTCCAGCTCGCTCCACTTCGCCGTCAGCGAAGTGTTCTGGCGGTCGACGTATGTGAATCCGTCATCGTCATAGCGCACGACCCGTCCGGTTATGCGGGTTCTGTCGACTTTGCTGGCCGAAATCGCCACCGGTGGATTCACCTCCACCGCCAGCACGGCAATCGGACACATCAGCAGAAGGAGGGTTGATAGAGTGCATCGCATGGGCATAACTTCCTTACATTAGTCCCCAACCGTGATCCCGGGGCAAACGTACAATTATTCTTCGTTTTCCTCGAAACGCCCGCAAGGGTGGTGAATTCTCTAGGTCGCAGCCTTTTTTTCTGGAGAGTCTGAGTGATGCCAAAGCTTTCCGCCCGAAAAGTCGCCGCACGTAAGGTTCTTGTCGAAGCGCTAGAAGCACGGCAACTGATGGCCGCCGACTGGGGACCCAGCGCCGAGCTCATCCATCAGGATCTTTCTACCACGAACTTTCCCAGCATCACGGGCAAAGGCGTGACGATCGCTTTCTGCGACACCGGTGTTGATTACAGCCATCCCGCGCTCGGCGGCGGCTTCGGGGCTGGTCATAAGGTCAAAGCCGGCTGGGATTTTGTCGACAACGACGCTGATCCGTTTGATACCTACGGCCACGGCACCAACACCGCCGGCATCGCTGCCGCCACCGGCTTTGACTACCAGGGCCAGCACTATTCCGGGATTGCGCCCGATGCGGAGATTGTGGAGCTCCGCATCGCCAAGGACGGATCCACCATTCAAGATCAGACCCTCGAGCAGGCGCTCCAGTGGATCATTCAGAACTACAAGACGTACAACATCTCCATCGCCAACGTCTCCTTCGGCGGCGGGAACTACACGTCGTCTTACACGAACCCGACGCTGAGTGATGAGTTCCAGAAGCTGCACGACCTGGGCATTCTGGTGATTTCCTCCAGCGGGAACGCGGGTGTGAACAGCTTCGGCGGGACGGGCATCGCGTATCCCGCCGCCGACGCCAACGTCGCGGCCGTGGGGGGACTTAACGCGGAAGGGCAGATTGATACCGTCACGCAGCGCGGGCCGCTGCTCGATCTTCTCGCGCCGGGGGTGAATGTTCCGACCACGACCAAGTTCAGCGGCTACGGCGCCGCCTCCGGGACCAGCTTTGCCGCGCCGTTTGTCACAGGGGCTGCCGCGCTGCTCAAGCAGGTCAACCCCAACTTCCAGGCCGCCGACCTGTTCTCGATCCTCCGCGCCAGCGGCGGCTTGCTCACTGAATCTAATACGTCGCTGGGCACGACCATCAAGAACAACTACTCCACCCTCGACCTCAACCGCGCAATCGCGCTGGCGCAAACGCGGTCGACCACCGCCGACGCCAGCTTTGGCAAGAACGCCATTGTTAATGACGTCGCCTATGACCGGGACGGCGTGCTGCACATGGCGTATTACGACGCCGGCACCAAGACCCTGAAGTACGCCACGCGCGTGACCAATGGCCAGTGGTCTGCGGTGCAAACGGTCGACAAGAAGGGCGATGTCGGCGCTTTCCTCTCGATCGCCGTGGACCCCACCGGCAAGCCCTCCATCGCCTACTACGACGCCACCAACGCCGATCTGAAATACGCGCACTTTGACGGCAGCAAGTGGGGCGCGCAGAAGCTCGAAACCAGCAAGAACACGGGGCTTTATCCGTCGCTCATGTTCGAGAAGGACGGCACGGCCCGCATCGCCTACTACCGCAGGACGGCCGGCGATCTCCGGCTGATGACCTTTGACGGAAACGGCTGGACCCGCAGCAACATCGATACATCCGGCGACGTGGGTCGTTACGCCAGCATCGCCCGCGACAACCTCGGCAAGCTCGGCGTCGCTTACGCCGATGTGAAGAATGGCCTGAAGTTCGCGTCCTTCGACGGAAGCGCCTGGTCGCCTCAGTTCGTCGACAAGCTCGCGGGCGTGACCGACATCTCGCTTGCCTACGACGTGACGAACGAGCCGAGCATCAGCTACTTCAGCGCGACGGTGGCCGATCTGCGCTTCGCGTCGCATCCGGGCGCCTGGAAGGTGGAGACGGTAGCGCGCAAGGGCGTGCAGGGGCAATACTCGTCGCTCTACTACGACGAGAACCACGACGCGAACATCATCTACTACAACGCCAGCACGAACCGGCTGATGAAAGCCAGCGGCGGGTCCGGCGCTTGGACGGCAACGTCGCTCGTCAGCAAGGGCGGCGCTTTCTCCTCGGCGGACGTGTCGGAAGACGGCACCAAGGCGGGTTTCACCTACTGGGCCACCAGCAAAAAGAAGCTCGCCGCCGGCGAGACCACCTAATAAGGTCAAGCCCACTTCTTCAGGGTGGGACAAAATCAAATACGAAAAAAGAACCCCGACCACACTGGCCGGGGTTCTTCATTTTCAAACTCGATTGTGGAGCTACACCAGCGGATCCACATCGCTCGCCAGCTCACCCTGTTGCAGACCGGTGAGGATGTCCGCGAACGGCGCGTCGGAATTGTACACAATCCAATCTTGTCCGCCGTCGCCGCTGAGGGAGTCGACCGCGCCATCATCAAATGCCGTCACGTCGGGCGTAATGAATGAGTTTGCGTTCGCCCGTACCGAGGAGCCGGTGCCGTTGATGATGTTGTTGACGCGCTGGAGGTAGCTCCGCCCGCTGGTCCACTCCGCCATGATCGCCGTCAGCGCCGCCGGGTCCGAATCATGTGAAGTGCCGCCGCCGACGATGATGTCGTCGCCGGAGTCGCCAATCACCACATCCGACCCAAGCCCGCCGATGAGCAGGTCGCGACCGACGTCGCCAATCAGGGTGTCGTTGCCCGCGCCGCCGATGAGGATGTCACTGCCATGTCCGCCGTGGACCAGGTCGTCGCCGTCGCCGCCATCGATGTACAAGCCGGTCGCGATGGAAGAGCCGACATTGATCACGTCATTGCCCGCGCC
The DNA here is from genome assembly GCA_036387255.1 of Tepidisphaeraceae bacterium. Lineage (GTDB taxonomy): Bacteria > Planctomycetota > Phycisphaerae > Tepidisphaerales > Tepidisphaeraceae > DASVUC01. The sequence goes on from DASVUC010000048.1 coordinate 12,713, forward strand.
TGCGAGGATCACCACGCGCCCGCCGATCGTGAAGACCTGGTTGCCAACGACGATCTGGTTGTTGGCGTTGCGGTTGATGGTGATGGTGTCGTTGCCGCTGGTCCCGCCGACGTACAGGTCGTTGCCGACGATGCCGGTTGCGGTGACCGTCACGAGCTTCTGCGAGCTTGAGGCCGCGCCATGACTGTCGGTGACGGTAAAGGTCACCGTGTACGTTCCCGGCGTGCCGTAGGCATGCGCCACGTTCAGCGATCCAATGGCCACGTTCCCATCGCCGAAGTTCCAGGAGACGGTGCGCGGATCCGTCGCCGCCGAATCCTCGTCCGTGTATGTCGCCGCAAACGCGAGCACCTGCGAGCTCACGCCCGTGCTTGCCCCTGTGATCGCGCCGGCAACCGGAGCATGGTTCGTCACCACCGGCGGCAGGTTCGAGACCGTCACCGTCGTGGTGCTGATCACCGTATCACCATCATCATCCGTCACGCGAAGCGCTACGACATATGCACCCGCGGCGGCATAGGCCGTTGAAGCGTTCGCGCCGCTCGCGGTCGCATTAAACTGGCTGCCGTTGTAGTTGAAGTCCCACTCGTAGCTGACGATGGTGTCGCCGGCAGCGTTGGATCCGCTGCCCGCGAACGAAACCGTGGTGCCGGTCACAGCGTTTTGCGCATTGCCCGCACTTGCCGTCGGCAGCACCGCGTTGAAAACCGCCGTGGCCGACGCCGTCGAGACATTCCCATATGAATCCGTCACCTTCACGCTCACCGGGTAGTTGCCCGACAGGTCGCGCGAGAACCAAACCGTCGCGCCAAGGGCATCCCCGAAGACGTTGTCGTTGTTGAGGTCCCAGCTATACGAAACGATGTCCGCCGCCCCATCCGGATCGGTCGACGCCGATGCATCCAGCGAAAGGCTGCCGTTCTCGTTTGCAGCCGCCGGAGACGCCAGCACCGCCGTGGGCGCTTGATTGGGCGGCGTCACCACCGCAGGCGCGTAGATGTAGGCCGCGCCGGTATCAAATCCGCTGCCGAAGTTGTCTAAGGGATCGCCGACGATGAAGCGCCCTCCCGATAGCGCTCCGACCGCTGTCCCAAACGCCTCATACTCATCCTGGTCGTCCACCGTTCCATCAAACTCGGTCGTCGGATTATCAATCGTCGCCTGGAGCTCACCCGTGCCAGCATCGAACACATAGACCGATCCCGCCTGCATCAACTGCGTCTGGTCCGCGCTGAACACGATGGTGTTCTGCGCGCCCACCACAAGCTGGTTGGTATCCGTCACCGCCGGCATGAAGAACAGCTCCGCCCCCGCCTGCCCGTCGCGCGGGCTGCGGTACAGCCGCACGGGTGCGCCGTCCGCGTGGTACTGATATACGCCGTCGAAGTAGAGCGCCGTCTGGTCCTGCGCAATGGCGCTGCCCAGCGCCCCGACGAACACGTCTCCCGTCACCGGTGATACGGTGAAGATGTTCCCGAACTGGTGCCATCCTTCATAATGATCGTTCGGCTCCACGATCAGCGCCGTCTGGCTGCCGCTCGTCGCGTCGAAGCCCACCACCGCGTCCCGCTGCGTGGCGTTCTCGGTCGTCGACGCCGTCGAATAGATCGTGTTCCCGCTGGTCGCGATGAACGAGCCAAACTTGGTGTCGGCGCCGTTCTGCGGGTCGAAGTACGTCGTGATGCGCGTCCCGCTCGTGGAGAATCGCGCGATGTCGCCGACGTGCGAGATTGGGTTCTGCTCGCTGATCAGCAGATCATTTCCCACCGCCGCCAGCGAAAGCCCGAAGAACGTGCCGTTGTTGGTGCCGTTGATCTCAGTCGGTGTGGCGTCGTTTGCATCATCCCAGACCCAGACACGCCCCGGCGCCCCGTTGGCCCCCGCGGGCGCGGCGATCGCGATCTTGTCGCCCACAAAGGTCATCCCGCGCCCGAACTGGCGCGCCGCACCGGCCGACGGATTATCAAAGACGCGCTGCACCGTGCCCGTGGCGGTGTCCACCAGCTCGACCTGCCCCATCAGCTCGACGCCATTGACTTTCTTCTGATATGCCGCCACCAGCGCCAGGTTTCCGTGGGTGGCGATATTCGCGCCGAACCGACCGCGTGTTTGAGGGTCGTTGCTGTAGACGGGGTTGTCCAGGTTGTACGTTGCGCTGAGGAGCCGGCGAAGCTCCAGGTTCTCCAGGGCAAAGTTTGCCGCTCGGTCGATGGCGCGGGACAGACGAAGACCCTTCACCCGATTCTTCGAGATCGATAGACGCATGATGTACGGCTCCTTCAGTGCCGCGCCTCTGGGCCAGACGCGCAGCATGAAACTATTCAAACAGCAGATGTGTTGGTTGCTGATGTGATCGAGACTTGAAGCCGACCTTTGCCCAAGGGCGACCTATTCTCCCTACAGCCTCCATGTCGTCCTCCCACGGACGACCTCAACATTCTGAATCCATTTCATCGGTAATCAAGCTCTTTCTGCGCCAGCTCTCCGTATTTCTCTGGATGCTTGCTCAGCGTCGCTCACACTGATACACTCTCCGCCCCTCTGCGCAAGGAGACTTGCGCAGAACCCGCAGAGCAAACCCTTGCCTGCACCACTCGTATTACTATTTCGCCAAGCCCACAACGACGTTGTGGGACAGCACTTACGGAATCGGAGCCGCCATGAAAACCAAGATTCACCCCAAGTACGTTGTCTGCACCGCGCACTGTGCCTGCGGCAATACCTTCACCACCCGCAGCACGTCGGCGAAGATCAATGTCGACATCTGCAACGTCTGCCATCCCTTCTTCACCGGCAAGCAGAAGTTCGTCGACACCGCCGGCCGCGTGGAGCGCTTCAGCAAGAAGTTCGGCGGGACTTATTCGTTCCAGAAGGCCCCCGCGGCCCCGGCTGGCGCGAAGAAGTAAGCGGACTCTGGCATTACACCGTGGCGAAAGCCACATCAAACTTGAGAGCCCCTGATCGGTCGAGCCCCCGTCAAAACTCCCGGTCAGGGGTTTTCTGTTTAACCGCTCCCCACGCTCTGGCTCCATCGGCTACAATTGCGCCTGCGGCAAGCAGGTACATCAATTGCTTGCCGCAGCCTATGCAGAAGCTGTCGCTGGCGCTAATCTTGGCCCTTCTTCTATCTACCGGCTGCACGCACCGCGCCACCGCACTCTCCGCGCAACACCCAATTGCCACCACCGGGCTTTCCGCCCCGAGCTGGTTGGACACGGTCCACGCCATGGCTGTCCCCCCTACAGGCTGGAATCGGGATCCGCTCCGCAAAAGTCCTAAGCACACCCACGAGGTCTTTGTGGCCCCCTCCGGCTCCACCTGTTACGGCGTGATGCACTTCACCACGCCGATCCCAGTGGGCCCGGACCTGGCCGTCTGGGGCTTCCTGCGTGAGATGCAGCGCAAGCAGGGCGAAGCAATCCTCATCAGCAAACAGGATGACCCCCAGCTCCCCGGGATCCGCTTCGTCGCCGAGGGCGGCAAATATCGCGTGCGGGTCAACATCATGACCAAGGGGTTCGAGGGGTGGGCGGTTTATGCAGGAACTTTGCGAGATCGCCCCATTGTGCAACCCGAGCTTGATCTGGCTGAAAGAGCCCGGGAATATACGAAGACCGGCAACGCCACAAAGCTGAAAAATTCGAAGTAAGTTGAACGACGACGGGCAAGCGTTCGTTTAACTCCCATCGGATTTTTTCGTATTCGGCGGACAGGGCTGTGCCGCCGGTGTTGGTTGGCCGCGGGTTGTGGTCGTGGATCTGCCGTTCCCTTCCCTCCTGTATTGCGGTTCTCCATCAAGCCTCCAGTAAAGTCGTAGGAGAGGCCATGGGTTTGTCGTTGCTTCGGGTTCGGGTTGTCGCGGGGATTGTGTTTCTTTCGCTGATCGCGATGAGCCAGCAAGGCTGCCAGATGCAGCCCGTCATCACGCCGCAAAAGCTCATCAGGCATCAGCAAGTGATCAACACCACGGGTTTGCGGGACGTCGCCTCCTTCGACGTAGTTAAAGCGCGCGCCGCTGCGCCCCGCGCATGGGATCAACTGAGTGTGAAGAAGACGGCGCTGTTCACGGACCTTCAGTGGCGCAGCCCGAGCAAGCAGACCGCCGTGGGCGTCGTTTTTATCAAGATGCCCTTGCCGCTGCCCCCTGCGACGCTCATCTGGTTCGCCAAGCAGGAGTACCTCAAGCGCGGGGAAGAGGGCAAAATCCTCGGCCAGTGGAGCGACGAGCTGGGCCGACAATGGTTTGAGGCAGAGAATAAAAAGTACCACGCGCGCGGGTACGTGCTGACGAAGGGGTTTGAAGCGTGGATCGTCTACTCCGGCTACCGGACGGAAAATCCCGCGTCGGCCGATGAGATCGCGGTGGCGAAGCGGGCGCAAGAAACCATTTTCCCGACGCCTTTCGCGCCGTCGCAAGCGCAGACGCCGACGGCGACGGCGGCGGACTAGCCAGCGCCGGCCGTGATTGCTGCGGATTGATTCATCGTTCAGCCTCGTGTGGCCTGTCCGGTATAAATCCAGCATGAATCGTCGCCAATTCCTCGCCACCAGCGCCGCGTCTGTTGCTGCACTTTCGCTCACTCCCTCCGGCCAAGGCACGTCAACGCTTGGCGCGACGCCGCAGTGGATCCAGATTCGGACGTACCACTTCGCGTCGCCGGCGAAGCTCAAGGCTTACTCGGAATTTCTTGCCGCCAATGTCGATTCGCTCGTCCGCGCCGGGGCGGCGACGGTTGGGCTGTTCCGCCAGTTCGCCGCCGACAATCCGAAGCTCAAGCAGAAGGACGACAACGACCTGATCGTGCTGCTCTCGCACGAGGGCGCGACGACGTTCCTGAATTTTGAGGTGAGGCTTTCCGTCGAGAAGGCTTACCAGGAGGCGGGCAAAGAGTTGCTTCTTTCTTCGAAAGACGATCCGGCTTTTGCGCGCATGGACGTCGAGCTGCTGGAAGCCTTCTACGCGTTCCCGAAGGTGAAACCGGGCGAGATAAGCGAAGGTCGCGTTCTGGAGATGCGCATGTACGAGAGCCCGAACCAGGAGCGGGCGGCGAACAAGGTTGAGATGTTCAACAAGGGTGAGATTCCGATCTTCGAGCGCGTGGGAATGCCCGGGATATTCTGGGGCCGCGCGGTGGCGGGGCAGGACCTCCCGCACCTCACTTACATGGTTCATCACAAATCGATCGAGGATGTGCCGAAGAATTGGAAGGCGTTTGGATCGGATCCGGAGTGGAACAAGATGAAGGCCGACCCGCAGTACAAGGACAACGTCTCCAGAATCACCAATCGCTTTTTACGCCCGGTATCGGGATCGCAAATCTGAGCGGGGTGCAGCGTGACGGTTGCCGCGTTCAGTAATTAGTCAACACCCGTCTCATCCATGGCGGAATCAGGGCTTTCTCTTAAGAAACTGGAAATTTTTATTGTCATCAAACCCCACGGCTCCTATGATCACAATACCTAACGGATTGCTAACTACAGCGGCGTCCGCTCGGGATTTGTTCCGGTGAGACGAGCACGCCAGACAAACCCAAGTTCACCGGGTAATGGAGTACCACCGTGGCCCTTCGAGCACGTAAACCGGAGGCGGTTAACAAGCGCCTGAAACTGTTCATGTTTGGTCCAGCCGGCGTCGGTAAAACGACCGCCGCAATCCAGTTCCCC
>DASVUC010000049.1:0-2224 GCA_036387255.1 Tepidisphaeraceae bacterium
TCCCGCACGGGCCGAACCTGTCCACGCTCGGCATCGAACGCGATGTTGAGGTCTTTGATCTCCAGCAGCGGCTCAGCCATTCATCGTCTCCATCACTTGGTGAGTCCTCGCGGGTCCACGGCATCGCGCAGCCCGTCGCCCACCAGGTTGAACGCCATGATCGCCGCGAAGATAAACACGCCCGGCCAAAGCACCCACGGGTGCTGGTTCAATTCCAGGATATCCATCGCCCGATTGAGCATGTTCCCCCAGGACGGCGTCGGCTCCATGATCCCCAGGCCCAGCAGCGACAGCGCCGATTCACCCAGGATGTACCCCGGAATGCGCAGCGTCGTCGCGACAACGACATAGCCCATCGTGTTGGGGATGATGTGCCGCGAGATGATGCGCCCGTTGCCCAGGCCCATCGCCCGCGCTGCCTGCACGTAATCTTCCCTGCGGATCGACAGCACCATCCCCCGGATCACGCGCGCGAACCCCGCCCAGCCGACGAGCGACAGGATCAGGATTACCGCGAAATACACCTGCACCGAATCCATGCTCGCGGGAAACATGAAGCGCAGCAGCAGGAGGAGATAGAATCCGGGCAGCAGCATCACCATCTCGCACAGGCGCTGAAGGACATCGTCAACCCACCCGCCGAAGAAGCCGCTCGCGCCACCAACGGCCAGGCCGATCACCAGCACGAGCAGAGCGCCCAGCAGACCGATGGTCATGGACACCCGCGCGCCATAGCAGATCCGGCTGAAGATATCGCGGCCGTTCGCATCGGCGCCCATCAGATAGAGCCGCGCGTAGTAGCGATCGCCGGTGCTCGCTGTCGGCACCGGGTCGACGCCGAAGAGGCGAATGCGCGTCGGGATCACGCCCAGGATCCTGTACGAGTCGCCCTTCGCGAAGAAGCGTACGTAGCAGCGCTGCGAGCGGTCCGGCTCGAGAACCGTGTTGAAGTTCTCGTCAATGTTGATGCGGAACGGGTGAATGAACGGGCGCATCGAAAAACCATTGGCGTCCGCAAAGTGCACCTTCGTCGGCGGCGCCCAGAGCAGGTCGCGCTCTTCATCCAGGTAGCTGTAGGGCGCGATGAACCCCGCGAACAGCGCCATCAGGTAGAGCGCGATCAGGATGACCAGCCCGATCATCCCAGGCCGGTGGCGTCGAAATCGCTTCCACGCGATGCGTGCGGGCCCCTGCACGTCAATCTTCTCGTCATTCAGCGAGACGAGCAGATCGCTCTGCGGCTGCTTGGGTGTGAGCACGGCTGCATCAGGCATAGCTCACCCTCGGATCAACAAACGCCAGGAGGATCTCCGCCAGCAGGTTGCCCAGCACCAGCATGATGCTGCCGATCAGGAACAAGCTCATCACCAGCGGCTGGTCTTTCGACCGCAGCCCTTCGAGCAGGAGAACGCCCATGCCGGGATAGTTGATGACGATCTCCAGCAGCGCCGCGCCGCCAAAGAGTGACGCGAATTCGAAACCGAGGATCGTGATCAGCGGATTGACCGCATTGCGCAGCGCGTGCTTGTAGATCACCTTCCGCTCGCTCAGACCTTTAGCGCGGGCGGTGGTGACGTACTGCATGCGGAGCGTCTCGAGCATATTGCCGCGCGAGATGCGCTGCAGCTCCGCGAGGGCCCCGAAGGCAAGCACCGTGACCGGGAGGATCAGATGGTGCGCGTAGTCGAGAAATCGGCCCCACGCGGAGAGGTTGTCGTGATTGATCGGATCGCGCAATCCGCCCGGTGGAAGCCAGTGCGCCCGACTGGCAAAGAGCCACAGCAGCACCAGCGCCAGGAAGAATCCGGGAAGGCTCATCCCCGCGAAGCTGATGGTGCTGAGCAGCTTGTCCGGCCACTTGTATTGCTTGACCGCCGCGTAGATGCCCAGCGGAAGCGCGATCGTCCACGTGAAGAGCAGCGCGGCGATGTTCAGCGTGAGCGTCGCGGGCAAACGGCTGGCGATGATCTTCGAGACCGGCTGCTTGTACTGAAAGCTCATCCCCAGGTTCCCCTGGAGCAGGCCCGCACGGGCGCCCGTGTCGAACAGGCGGGAGACGCCGAGCCAATCCAAGTATTGCAGCACCGGATGGCGGTCGAGCCCGAGGAGGCGCATTTGCTGTTCGCGATATTCCTTGCTGAGGCGCGGATCGAAATCCGACGCCACCGACGTGCCTGGCGACGCCTTGAGGATCGTGAAGGACACAATCGACGAGAGAAAAATG
>DASVUC010000050.1:0-23983 GCA_036387255.1 Tepidisphaeraceae bacterium
TGGCGCAATCAAGTTGAGCCTCCTTAAGGTGCGGTCGACGGTTGTGAACACTTCAGATGACGATACCCTCCCTTTGTTAGACGGCGCTGTCAGCAGGGTGACCAATTGTTTAACAGCGGCGGCTGATTCGTGAACAGGCGTTGAAGCCTTTTGTTGAAACTCCGCCTTCAGGGGAAAGACAAGGAAACTACTGCATCAATCGCCCACACCCCGCGCGTCCCCTCCACCGTCGCAGTCGCGATCGCCGTCACCGTCTTCTCATCCTTCACAAACAGCGAATTCCAAAGCTGGCTCCCCTTCTGATCCACGCCGAGCGGATACGTCTTGTTCTGAAAGTTCTTCGCCTGATGGTCGCCGACGCAGACCGCCATGCGCGCATGGCGCAGCGTGCCATCCTCGCTCTCCTGGAACGACAGGAGCGTGTGCCCCGAGGGCAACTGCTTCAGGTTCGGCGCACCAGCATACCACTTCGCATCCAAAGGCTTCGCCAAGGCACTCCACCGCCGCGGACTCTCTCCTTCCACGCTCCCCCCCTTCCAATTCTCCTCCAGTGGCGTCCAGATGATCGATGGCTTGAACCTCCTCCCTGCCACGCCGTCATCTTCGATGGCGAAGGCGATCCCCTTCCCTCCCGCCAGCACGAGCGGCGAAGGCATGCCGTCGCGATGGCCTTTGCGGTACGACACGCGCTGCGCGTGGCTCCAGGTCTTGCCGGCGTCGCTCGATCGCAAGAGTGCGATTTCCTGTTCATTGGAATCCAGAAACACGCCCTCATTTGAGAAGTAGACCTGCACCTCCCCATCCGGCAGTTCCACTCCCGCCGGCTCCCAGCATCCATCGCGGAAGTTGACACCCGCGCTGTACAGCGTCACCGGCTCAGACCAGGTCTTGCCATCGTCGGTGCTGCGCGCCATGCAGATACGGAACGGCCGCGTGAGCTTTCCTTCTGGCGCCCGCTTGTGTTCATACTGCAAAGCCTCCCTCGGCCGCTGGTTCCAGAAGTAGAGAAGCGTCCGGTCCTTCAGCGGCAACAGATCGGCGTTCGTGAGCCAACAGCTTTCATCCCGCGCCACAAGCACGCGCTGGCCGAACGTCATCCCGCCATCATCGCTCGTCCGAAACCACATGCTGCCGCCGTGGTCGTAGACGCAGGCGACGCGTCCGTCTTTCAGGCGAACCATCCGGCCGTAATCAGCGCCCTCTTCGATCAGCCGAAGCGTCTTTTGGTCCCAGGTTAAGGTAGGCACCTGCGCCCGCGCGCCGGTGGGAAGAAATGTCAGGACCGCTGCGAGCAGCCAGATTCTCATCTTGTCTCAATCTACGCGCGCCGGGCGCGGGCGTGAATTTTGGTGTGATTTTCCCGGGCGCAGGTAGACTTCCGGCGGCTGAGAATCTTTGCTGTAACGGTCCCCCCCTGATCCGCGTCTCTACAGACAAGGGAAACTCCATCTCCGGCGCGTCCATTCGAGCGCCAACTTCACAACAGGATGTGGCCGCGATGGTTACGACGGAACGCCGGTGCTCGATGCAATCACTGGAGCCGCGGCGGATGCTCGCGCTCACACCCATCGGGGCCGAAACCACCGTTCCCCTGCCCGCGCCGGCAACATTGTTTGACATTGCGGTGGCGGGCAACGGCACCTTCCTCGTCGCCGCGGCTTCGCCTTTTGCCGACGGTGGATCCAGCGTGGTGGTGCAGCGCTATTCGGCGGATGGACATCGGGTCGGCGACCTGGCGCGGGCGGCGTTTGATGGGCCCTGCATCGGTCTGTCCGCGGCGATGGATACCGATGGGAATGCGGTCCTGGCGGTGACGACACGCTTTTCGAAAGGGGAAAAGATCTATTACTGGCGCTTATTCAAAACCGGCGGGATTGGCACCACGGTTCTGGTCGCGAAGGACTCCCAAGGAAGCGACAGCCCGGATCAGATCGGCGACGCGAAGGTGTCGATGAACGCCAGTGGCGGGTTTTACCTGGCGTACATCCACTCGCTGTCGCGGGATGATCATCTCGTCCGCGTGCGGGCTTACAACGCCCAGGGAAAGCTGAGGGGGCCAGAGTTTACGGCGGCTAGGATTTTTTCGCCGTCCTCGGATATGGAGGGTTTGGCGCTGGATGCGCGCGATGACGGTTCGGGCGCGACGATCGCTTACGCGTACGTGCATTCCGACAGCGAGGCCCAATCCATTGATGCGGTGCAGGTGAGCGCGACAAAGGCGCTGGGTCTTCCGGTGCGCGTGGACACGCTGGCGGGGCCGGGGCTGGGAAATGAGAACGTGTTCTTACCGACGCCCGCGGTGGCGGCGAATGCGGACCAGACGTACTGGGTGAGCTACCAGCAGGGTCCGAACTTAACGTTCGTCAAGAAGTTCAATGCGGCGGGGAAAGTGGTCGGGGAGACGAATGACCTGGTGGGGTCGCAACCGCTGATGACAGGATTGGCCGACGGTGGGTACGTGATCGACGTGAGCGGCTACGTGCGGCAGTACAGCGCCAGGGGAACGTTGGTTGACGGGGTCCCGCTGGGCAGCATCCATACCGCGATCGGTGCGGATGCACTGGGGCGGGTGGTGCTGGCGAATCAGAGCGACGAGGGCGGGGATGTGGGCTTTCAGCGGCTGCCGGACGAACTGGCGGTGATGAAGGGGAGGGAACTGTATGTGCTGGGGAAGGATGAGGCTGAGACGATCCGGGTGAGCGTCGATGGGGGACGACTTGTCGTGCATATGGAGGGGGCGTTCCGCACGTTTGATGCGTCTGCGGTGGAGGGCATTTCGATCAACGGCTTCGGCGGGAATGACCTGATCGTCAACGAGACAGACGTGCCCTGCACGCTGGTGGGCGGGGATGGGCGGGACACGCTGCGCGGCGGCGGCGGGGACGACCAACTGCGCGGGCAGCGCGGGAACGATTCGCTTGCGGGAGGATCGGGCGGCGACATCATTCTCGGAGGCGGCGGCGCGGATTCTATTTCTGGCAATGCAGGGAGTGATTACATCCAGGGTGGGAGCGAGAACGATCGGCTGTCGGGCCAGGGCGGGCGAGACACTTTGTTTGGTGCCGAGGGCGACGATCGGATCTTCGGGGGAGCATCCGGGGACTATTTGGTCGGCCAGGAGGGGAACGATCAGCTCTTTGGCGAAGAGGGCGATGATGAACTGCAAGGGAACGAAGGCGTCGACACGCTGTACGGCGGCGACGGCAACGATCTGCTGACTTCGACGAACGACGATAAGGATTTCGTCTTTGGCGACAGTGGGCGCGACACATCACACGGCGATTCGCTTGATGAGCTGACGAGCATCGAAGTGAAGGAGCCGGCATGATCGCGGTGGAGCGGCTGGAAGCTCGGCGGATGCTGTCGGCGGGAGATCAGGACCTCTCGTTCGGAACCAACGGATTTGTGGAGTTGAAGCTCGCGAGCGGGCGGTTTTCACTTGTGCCGGGGTCGGATCCGCTGGGGAAGACGACTGTTGTTTCGGTGGATTCGGGCGGCAAGAGCTTCATCATTCGGGAGTTGAATCAAGGCGTGGCGGGGAAGACGCTGGCGACGATCGCGTTTCCATTTGTGCCGGGGATGAAGGGGGATGTGCCGGAGCCGGGGCGGGTCTGGACGCTGCCGGATGGAAAGAAGCTCGTCGAGTTTTCGGTGAAGGCACAATACGAGAACAGGGATGGTTACATCGTTCGTTTGAATTCCGACTGGACGATGGACACGAGCTACGGATCGGGCGGCGCGATCTTTTTTCCTTCAGGGTTTCGGCCGGATGCGGTGCAGCAGGGAGACAAGTTCCTGGTGCCGGAAAGTAATGGCCGGAACTTTGTCCGGCGCCTCACACAGACGGGAGAAATGGACACCACATTTGGGAACAAGGGGTTTGTGGAGTTTGAAGGTTATGTTCGGAACATCGCGCTTGCACCGGATGGAAAGATCCTGGTGATCGCCGATGATTCGCCGGCGAGTGTGTACCGGCTGCTGCCGGACGGAACGGCGGATCCGACGTTCGGGGGCGGGGATGGTCGGGCGGAAGAGCCCAAGGGCGTGGAAGCCACAACCGGCTTGTCGGTTGATGCCGCGGGGCGGATTACGGTCAGCGGGAACAAGCTCGTACGGTTTAAGCCAGACGGGTCAATCGATCGGACGTTTGGAACCAACGGCGTGGCGGAGTTGTTACCGGGGAGCGTCCTGACGGAACAGAGCGGCGAGGTGGTTCTGGGAAACAATCAGCTCATTGCGCCCTATGGTGCAGGGAACCTGGTGCGCTTCGACGAGAGTGGCCACTACGACCCGGCGTTTGGACGCGTGAGCATTAGTCTGTTTCTGGCGCGGCCGGACCTGCGCCTGTACAACCAGCAGGCGAAGGTTGGGCCGGACGGGGAAGTGACGGTTTGGAGCCAGTCAGCGAAGGGGCACTTGCTGATCGCGCGGCTGCAACTGACCGGTGAGGGTCCGGGGCTGGTGAGGCGGGTGTCTGATGGAACGATCAGCGTGACGGGCAGTGCGGGCGATGACCGGATCTACATCAGCACCGAGTATTTCTGGGGAACGGCGTGGTTGAACGGCTTTGGGAGGTCGTATTTTCCAGGCGAGATCAACCGGTTTGCCGCCGACGCGGGCGCGGGAGACGACACGTTCGAGATGGAAGTGCTGGGCACCGTCCGATCGTGTGTTTTTTCGGGCGGGAGTGGGAACGACCTGATCGTCGGCTCGAGCAAGAGCGATACGCTTACCGGCAACGCGGGGAACGACACGATCAATGGCGGCGGCGGCGCGGATTTGGTTCGCGGGAATGGCGGGCGCGATCATCTTTACGGTAACGGCGGGGACGACCGCATCTATGGCGGAGACAGCGGGGATTGGCTCTATGGGCAGGCGGGGAACGATCAACTCTTCGGCGAGGCAGGACTGGATCGTCTCTACGGCGACGATGGCGGGAACGACACGCTGCATGGCGGCGGCGGAGATGATGTGCTGGTGTCGCGGGATGAGAGTGCGGATCAGGTGTTTGGTGACGCGGGACGGGATGCGGCCATCGCGGACAAGGATGATGTGCTGGGGAGCGTAGAGGAGGTCTTGTGATGACTCGGCTGATCGAAGAACTGGCATCGCGGCGGCTGTTGTCCGGCGAGTGGGACTTGAGCTTCGGCGAGGGCGGCGCCGCGGTAGCGCCGGGTGACGGCAACGGAAACGCGCTGGTGGTGCATGAGATTTCCGGCGGAAAGATCGTGGCTGCGGGCAAGGGATATCCGGAAGGTCCGCTGGTGGCGCGCTTCAATGCAGACGGATCGCCGGATGCAAGTTTTGACGGCGACGGGTCGCTTCAGTTGCCGCAGAAAGACTATGGCAACGTCACGGCGGGGGCTTTGGCACCGGATGGGAAGATCGTGCTGTTGTTCCATGGCCTGGGCCCGCTGCTGCGCGTGTTCAGGTTCAATGCCGACGGGACGGTTGACGCTTCATTTGGTTCGGGCGGATCGGTGACACAGAGCCTGACGAAGGAGTCTTTCTCGGATGAGCGTGTTGCGGTGCAGTCGGACGGGAAGATTGTCCTGGCCTATATCGCGGGTGGTGAGAAGGCATCGACGTATGTCACCCGGTTGAACGCGAATGGGTCGATCGACGGCGCCTTTCGTGGTGGCGCCAGCGCCACACCGCTGCCGGGAGACCTTGGCTATGTGAACGATCTGACGATCGGGCCGACGGGGAAGATCTACGTGCTGGCCGGGGCGAATCTGTTGCGGTTGAAGGCTGATGGGACCATGGACACCACCTTCGGTGGCGGCGATGGGATCGCCAGCGCGCCGTATGACAGCATCGCGCTGACGCCGGAGGGGAAGGTGGTGATGGCGACAACGCGCGGCTACTTCGACAGTTCGAAGATTCTGGTGACGCGGCTGCTGGGTAAGGGGTCGGTGGACAAGAGCTTCGGCGCCAATGGGGTGACGACGATCGCGACGCCGAACGCGACGCCGGAGGTCAATGACCTGCTCGTGATGCCGGATGGGAAAATTGTTTCGGCCGGTTATCCGTTCCGCTTGAACAGCGACGGAAGGCTCGACACAAGCTTTGGGAACGAGGGGATCGCTCCGCGGCTCGATGAATACTTTACGGCGGAGACGCTGACGCTGGACAGCAAGGGGAACGTGCTCTTTGCGGGAGATGCCGCCAGCTTGCGCGGCGGCGGGCTGGCGGTGGCGCGGCTCGTGGCGGATTCACCGGAGGTGGCGCTGAGTTCGCAGGGGGACTTGTTCGTGCGCGGGACGAATGAGGCGGACGTGGTGACGCTGGAGCGCGCGGGGGATCAAGTGGTGCTGACGCGGAACGGCGAGAAGATGTCGTTCGCAGCCAGCGCGGTGAAGGTGCTGACGGTGTTTGGCAGAGGGGGAGGCGATGCGGTGACGTGCACGGTGGATCTCACGTGCAGCATCAACGGGGGTGAGGGTAACGACACGATCACGCTGGCGGGCGGGGACGCGACGATCTTCGGGGAAGGCGGGAACGACAGAATCAAGTGCGGGATCGGAAACCGTTTTGTACAACTCGGGCCGGGGAATGATCGCTTCATCGGCGGGCGCGGGAAAGACAACATCTTTGGCAGCGACGGCAACGATACGATCACCACCGGCGCCGGCAGCGACCGCATCACCGGCGAAGAAGGGGATGACTCGATCGCCTGCGGGAGCGGGTGGGACACGATCTATGCCGAGAACGGCAACGACATCGTGCACGGCGGCGCCGGCAATGACCTAATCACTGATTTTGACCAGGGCGATGGAAGTACAGAAGTCGCCTACAACACGGGAGAAGCGACGGGTCACAAGCGGTACTACGGGGACGACGGCAAGGACACGCTCTACGGATCGACTGAGGCGGATACGCTGTACGGGAACGGGCAGGTGGATCTGATCTATGCTTATGGCGGCGCGGATGTGATCTCCGGAGGTGGAGGGGACGACATCCTGTGGGGGTACAGCCCGAGTTTTTACGAACTGACTTACAAGCCGGAGCTGGAGGGAAGGAACACGATCCATGGCGGCGAAGGGCAGGACGAGCTGACGGGATCGGTCCAGAATGACAAGTTGTGGGGCGACGCGGGGAACGACAGCTTCAGCGGCGGGCTGGGGAACGACATCATCCGCGGCGGCGATGGGAACGATCGCATCAGCGGAGACGAGGGGCAGGACCAGGTGGTCGGAGACGCGGGCGATGACATCATCTTCGCGAGCGACGGCGACCTCGCCCGGGGCGGGACGGGCAACGACTGGATCAAGTCGAAGAACAAGGTGAGCGATCAGATCTTCGGCGATGAGGGGCGCGATACCTGCCTCGCGGATTCGAAGGACGTGCTGAAAGGGATTGAGGTGCGGCAGTGAGAGAAGTGCAGATGGAGCGCGTGGAAATGCGTCGGCTGCTGGCGTCGCCGGAGCTGGATTTGCGCTTTGGCGAAGGTGGGATCGCGCGCTTGGGAAGCGGCGATCATCAGGCCATTGTCGTGCGGCAGTTGCCGGACGGGAAGGTGCTGGCGGCGGGAATGACGGGAGACGCGGTGGGCGTTCCGCTGGTGGTGCGGTTCAACGGCGATGGGACGTTGGACAAAACGTTCGATGGGGACGGGCAACTCGTGCTGCCGCAGAAAGAAGCGGGCGAGGTGGGAAGCAGTGCGTTTACCAGCGAGGGGAAACTGCTGCTGGTGTTTCGCGCCTACAAGATCCTGCGAATCTTTCGCTTCAACGCGGATGGGACGGTGGACAATACGTTTGGCACGGGCGGCGCGGTGACGCACGAGCTGCCTATGAATATTGCCGCAGAAAAAATTGCGGTGCAGCCGGACGGGAAGTTTCTCATTGGCTACGAACAGATCGTTTCGGAGACCAAACAGAATGCGTGTCTGACGCGGTTCAACGGGGACGGGTCGGTGGATGCGAACTTTCGCGGCGGTGTGGCGAACCCGACCCCCCTGCCGGGGAGTGGATTGCGAATCCTGGATTTTTTGGTTGAGTCGGGCGGGAAGATTGACCTGCTTCAGGGGGCTGGGCAACAGACAAGCGTCACGCGATTAGACCCTGACGGTTCGCTGGACACGACGTTTGGCGGCGGCGATGGGGTTGCGAAAGGGCTGCCGAAAGCGAAGCGCTGGTACGCTACGTCCAGCGCAATCGCGATCGACGCGAGCGGCAGGCTGCTGGTGGAGTTGACCCGGGCGCGGGAAAGCACGCTCGAGGTGGTGGTGACGAGGCTGCTGAACAGCGGAGCCACCGATGTCACCTTCGGAAGCGGAGGTGTTGTTTCGGTTCCGACGTCGGATGATGTGGTCGCCAGTCCGGTGGATCTTGTGGTGGGGCCGGAAGGGAAGATCACGGGAGCGTTTGAAACCTTTACCAGCCAAACGAGGTTATTCCGCTTGAACGCTGATGGGGCGCTGGACCAAGGCTTTAGCGATATAGATGAAGTGCTTTTGCCGGAAGGTGTGCTGGATCCAAGTTCCATTGAGTTGGGCAGCGGTGGGGACATCCTGGTGGCGGGCAAATGGATAGGGGACAGTGGATGGCGGCTCGCGGTGGCCCGGTTTGTGGAGGATTCGCCGGAGGTGGCGCTGAGCGGGGCGGGGAACATCTTCGTGCGGGGAACGGACGATGCGGATGTGGTGACGGTGACGCGCGCGGGCGATTCGGTGGTGGTGACCCGGAACGGCGAGAAGAGCACCTTCGCGGCGGCGGCGGTGAAGGGGTTCAATGTGTATCCCAGCGCCGGCGGGGATCTCATCACGTGCAAGGTCGATCTAACGTGCAGCATCAACGGCGGGACAGGGAATGACACGATCACCTTGGCCGGCGGTGATGCGACGATTGATGGCGGGAGCGGAAACGACAAGGTTTCGTGCGGGATCGGGAACCGATCTGTGATGCTGGGAACGGGGAACGATCGGTTCGTCGGCGGGCGGGGCAGGGACTCGGTGTATGGGTGGAACGGCAACGACACGATCATTGCGGGTGCGCGGAATGACACCATCATCGGTGGCGAAGGGGATGACGCCATCTCCTGCGGCAGCGGGCAGGACCAGATCTACACCGGCAACGGGAACGACACCGCGTACGGCGGCGCGGGGAATGACATCATCCAGGACTTGGCTTACCCGGGCGAGTACGACGACTCCGAATCACAGGTGGGATTGTCCCACGGACACAAGCACTACTACGGCGAAGACGGCGTCGACTACATCTTCGGCGGATCGGATGCCGACACGCTGATGGGCAACGGGCAAGGCGACAGCATCCAAGGCTCCGGCGGCGCGGATTCCATCAACGGCGGAGGCGGCAATGATACTGTCCTGGGGAACACGTGGGACGAATCTGTCTACGGCGAGCCTGCGCAAGAAGGAAATAACACGCTGCACGGGGGTGAAGGCAATGATGTGGCCCGCGGTTCCAGTGGAAAAGATCGCGTCTATGGCGATGCAGGGAATGACACACTGAGCGGCGGATCTGCCGAAGACACGCTCTGGGGCGGCGAGGGGAACGATGAATTGAGCGGCGAACGCGGCATGGATCAACTCTTCGGCGACGCGGGCGATGACAAGCTGTATGCGGGGGAAATCGACGTGCTGCACGGCGGGAGCGGTAACGACTGGATCAAGTCGAAAGATCGCGTGAGCGACCAGATCTTCGGCGATGAGGGGCGCGATACCTGCGTGGCGGATGCGAAGGATGTTTTACAAGGCGTTGAGGTGCGGCAATGAGCACTGCACGATTTGAGCGGCTGGAAGCACGGCGTCTGCTGGCGATTGCGGGCCTGGATCTTCCCTTCGGTCATGCGGGCCTGGCATCGCTGCCGGAGAGCTACGATGCGGAGCTTGCGGTGGCCAGAACGTTGCCGGACGGGAAGATCCTTGCGGCAGGTCTGGGAACAGATCCGTCGACACATTACCTCGTCGGCGGCGCGCCTCTCGTGGCACGCTTCAATTCCAATGGCACGCTCGACACCTCCTTCGATGGCGACGGCGTGCTGCTGCTGGCCAAGAGCGGGGAAGCGGATGCTATCACTTATGCGGCGGGTGAGTTTCAGCCGGACGGGAAGCTGATCCTGGTGCGCACAACGTATGGGCGGGCGCCGGTGGAGTTCTACCGGTTTAACCCGGATGGGACGGTGGATGCTTCGTTCGGGCAGAACGGGATCGCGGTTTATACATTCGGGTCGTTTGACGATGTTCGGCCCAGCCACCTTGCGGTGCAACCGGACGGGAAGATCGTCTTCAGCTTTAGCGTCCAAGGGAAGATGTGCCTGGGGCGGTTGAATGCGAATGGCTCGGTGGATGCGGGCTTTGTCGGGGGCAAGCCAGGTTCTATGCCGACGGAGATGTCCTCGGGATTGGGGCAGATTCTGATCGGGCCCGATGGGAAAATTTATGTCACGGGCATCGTGCAGAAGCGGAAGAAGTATGAGTATGACGCGGGGGTGGTGACCCGCTTCAACCCCGATGGAACGCTGGATACGAGCTACGGCGGCGGCGACGGCTATGCCGAAATCGTCAACACTATCGGCGCGGGAACCATCGATGGCAATCTCGATGCACCGGAAGCGACAACACGCTCGCTGCGGTTTGATCGGGAGGGGCGGCTTCTGGTCATTTCAAGGTTCAGCTACTACGACCGCCGGCAGTATCGCCCTTACGAGTCGCTCCACCTGACGTGGCTCACCACCGCAGGCGCGCTCGATAAGACCTTCGGCGAGGGCGATGGCGACTACACCATCAGCGATGAAAAAGACGCCATTGATTATGGCGTTACCGTCGATCGCAAGGGTCGAATCAACGGCGCTTATCGTGCCGGAGCCATGTACGGCACGACGAACGCGGGAGCCGTGTTCCAGTACCGCCTCCGGAGCGATGGCACTGCGGACACCAGCTTTTCGCCCTCGGGTCAGCTCTTCCCACCGCAGCCGTACGATGCGCGATGGACCTGGGAGCCCAGCGGAACTGTGCTGGAAATTCGTGGTCCTTCCGTGGCGCGGTTTGTCGGCAATCCCACTCCTGTTTATCTCGATCAGGACGGTGAGTTGTTCATTCGCGGAACTGAGCAGGCGGATTCCGTCACAGTGGAGCGCTCCAACGACCAAATCATCGTGAGCCTCAACGGCAAGACGACCAGCGTTGCAGCCGCCGGCGTCAAGCAAGTCATCATGCACACGGGCGGCGGCGGTGACGTGGTGAAGGTTTCATTGGATATCAACACCAGCATCGTTTCCGGAACGGGTAATGACACCATCACCGCGGCGGGCGGCGATGCGACCATCGAGGGGGAGTTGGGTAACGACAAGATCTTCTGCGGCGACGGCAACTACAGAGCATCGGGCGGATGGGGACGCGACTACGTCACCACCGGCGCAGGCCGAGACCTCGTCGAAGGCGAAACCGTCAGCAGCGGGGCCGGCAACGACACGATCCATGGGGGAGGCGCGAGCGACTCCATCAACGCCGGCAGCGGCAACGACATCATCTACACCGGCGACGGAAACGACACGGTTCACGGCGGCACGGGAAATGACCTGATCCAGGATTTCAAGGAGCCGGAGTCGGTCGGAGAGATCAATTACGTTTCAAACGTCGGCAAGGGCACCGGCAGGAAGCACTACTACGGAGACGACGGCAACGATGCACTTTTCGGCAGCGTTGGCAACGACATCATCTTCGGCAACGGCGGGCGCGATTTCATCTTTGGCCGCGCCGCTAACGACTCCATCTCCGGCGGCGGCGGACGGGATGAGATCTACGGGGCTGAGCGGCAGGATGAAGAATTACGCAGCGGCAACAATCAACAGGACACGCTCCAGGGCGGCGAAGACGCAGACACCCTCAACGGCAGCTACGGCAACGACACCATCTCCGGCGATGCAGGCAGTGACCTCATCATCACCTGGGGTGGGAACGATCTCGTCTCCGGCGGAAGCGGCAACGACAACATTACCGGCGCCGACCAGGACACCCTGTACGGCGACGCCGGCGACGACCGCATCACGGGTGGCGTGAAGAATCAGCTCATCCGCGGCGGCAGCGGCAACGACACGCTCCGCGGCAACGGCGGCGAGGACACCATTCACGGCGATGACGGAAATGACGTCATCTTCAGCAAAGACGGCGAGAAAGAATCCATCTTCGGTGGAGACGGACGCGACTCGCTCGAATCAGACAAGGACGACGTGCTCTCAGAAATTGAGGTGAAGGGATGACTCAGCCATTCGTGCAGCTTCTGGAGCGCCGCCGCCTGCTCGCTTCCCCCGAGCTCGATCTCACCTTCGGCGAAGGCGGCGTCGGCCGGGTCACCAACATCTGGGGCGCGGTGCTGGCGATGAATGCGCTGCCCGATGGCAAGATCGTCCTTTGGGGCTCAGGCAATTCCGAAGGCGGCAAGATCGCTGGATTCCAGGATGATCCGGTCGTCGCACGCTTCAACGCCAACGGCATCCTTGACACCTCGTTCGATGGCGACGGCATTCTGCCCTTGCCGCAGAACGATGGCTATGCGCCGATGACCACGGCGCTGGCGCCGGATGGCAAGTTCGTCGCTGCAAAAGATGGTTTGAACGGGAACATGCTCCAATCGCGATTCTTCCGCTTCAATGCCGACGGCACGCCGGACGTCTCATTCGGCACTGGCGGGATCGCCAACATCAACGTTCAGAACGTGAGCGTCGGCACCGTGGCGGTGCAGCCGGGCGGCAAGATTGTCTTCCAGTTCTATCGCAGGGACATCTCCGAGGCGCTGCTTGGACGGCTGAATGCCGACGGCACCGTCGACAACACGTTCCGCGGCGGATTGACCGATTCCCAGCCGACCGCCGTCGTCGCGACCGGTGAAATGAAAATCGGCGCCGACGGCGCAATCTACGTTTTAGGCACCAGTGAAGCACTCAACGGCAAGCGACGCTTGGGCGTTGCCCGCTTCAACGCCGACGGCTCCCCTGATGCAAACTTCGCCGGCGACGGCTTCGCCGAAATCCTGCCGGCAGATGATGACTACGGCCTGTACAGCGTCCGCATGGCGGTCGACCCGCAGGGCCGCTTGCTGGTTGCGGCTGAACACCGCAACTTGATCATCACCCGCTTCACAACCACCGGCTTACGCGATACCACCTTCGGCGGCGGCGACGCCATCGCCGAAATCACCAGCCAGGGCGGCGGGACGCTCACTAACCTGGTCGCAAGCTCTGATGGGAAGATCACCGGCTCGTTCAAAAGAGCAAACCCCGACCGCGTCGTTCTGTTCCGGCTGAACGACACTGGCGCACTCGACACGACCTTCGGCGCGGGCGGCTTGGTCGATCCGAAATTCCAGCTCTTCGAGCCTCACGTGCTGGCGCTCGATCCGGCTGGCAACGTGCTGAGCGCGGGGGTGACGTCGGATGGTTATGGGTACGACGACCTGGGCGTCTCCCGCTTCGTTTCGGACTCGCCGGATGTGGCGCTCAGTGCCCAAGGCACCCTCTACGTCACCGGCACGGACGATGCAGATCGCATCGTCGCATCCCCATCCGGCGCAAACATCCTGATCATCCGGAACAATGCGACGACTTATTTCCCTGCCGCGAAGGTGAAGCTGCTGACGGTGCTGCCGAGTTCCGGCGGTGACGTGATCACCGTCTCCTTCCGCATGCGCTCCAACATCTCCGGGGGGACCGGCAACGACACCATCACCCTCCTCGGCGGCGATGCGACGATTAACGCCGGCACTGGTAACGACAAGATCCTGTGCGACGACGGCAATCACACGATCGACCTCGGCGCCGGCGATGATCGAATTGAAACCGGCGTCGGCCGCGACCGCATCATCGGCGGCCTGGGAACGAAGCGCATCATCACCGGTCCGGGCAGCGACACCATCGAAACCGGCAATGGCAACGACTACATCCGCACCAGCAGCGGCGCGGACAAGATCTACTGCGGCGACGGGAACGACACCGTCTATGCCGGCGATGGCAACGACCGGGTGCAGGATTACACCGATCCCTCCACCAACGAGTTGACCCCGACCGTGCAGAACGCCAAGGGCAGGAAGCACTACTACGGTGAAGGCGGCAATGACACGATCAGCGGCAGCTCAGAAGCCGACACCATCGTCGGCGGCAGCGGACGCGACTCCATCTACGGCGCCACCGGCTCGGATTATCTCTCCGGAGGCGGCGGAAGTGACTGGATGAGCGGCGCGCGCTGGGACGAAAACGCCGTCGCCAACACCGCCGTCACCGATCGCGATACGCTCCTCGGCGGAGAAGGCAACGACACTATCAGCGGCAGCAACGGCAGCGACACCATCTCCGGCGAAGCGGGTTCTGACCGCATCAAGGCGATCGGTGGCAACGACCAGATCAGCGGCGGCGACGGCAACGACAAGATCGAGGCCGGCTTCGGCAGCGACACCGTCTACGGCAACGGCGGCGACGACCGCATTGACGCCGGAGAAGAAGCCGACTTGGTCTACGGCCAGGCCGGCCGAGACACCCTCTACGGCGGCGCCGCCAATGACACCCTCTACGGCGGGGACGACAACGACTGGTTCGACGGGCAAGCCGGCAAAGACAAGCTCTTCGGCGAAGACGGAACCGACACCTCCGTCGCAGACAAGGCCGATCTCCTCGACGGCGTGGAAAAGCGGTGACTACAGCTGATCAAAGGTGGCAGGGAAGCCGAGGGGGCCAACGGAGCCTGTATGTTTGAACATCTTGAAAAACGGTTCCTCCGCGCATCCCCAGAGTTGGATCTCACCTTTGGTGAAGGCGGCGTTGCGCCTATCCCCAACTCTTATGGCGACGGCTTCTACGTCCTCAGGACGCTCTCCAGCGGAAAGATCGTCGGCGTGGGCTCGGCCACGTACGGCGAGCCGGTGCTGGGGCAGGATGATCCTCTCGTTGCACGGTTCAACCCCGATGGCACGCCCGACAAGACCTTCGACAAAGACGGAATTCTGTTCCTGGCGGAGCCGGATGGCGTCTTTGGTTCATCTCGCGGCGCCGCCGTCGCTGCGGACGGAAAGATCTACCTGAACTATGAAGAGGAGAATGGCAACTTTCGAATCTACCGCTTCAACGCGAACGGCACCGTCGACACCAGCTTTGGCACGAACGGCATCGTAAAGCACACATTGGCCAGGCTTGCCGCACTCGACAGCATCACGGTTCAGAAGGATGGAAAGGTGCTGATGGGGATCAGCATCGATGTCTCGCCTGACGAGCGAATCAACTACCTCGTCCGCTTCAACGCCGACGGCTCGGTCGACAACGGTTTTCGCGGCGGGCTAGCCCAGCCCACGCCCCTGCTCTTCGTTGCCGGACAAGTTCAGGCCGCCCCGGATGGAAAGATCTACGTCGCCAACGACATCAACATCACGCGCCTCAACCCGGATGGCACCACCGACACTTCCTACGGCAGTGACGGCATCATCCGCATCTACCCCAGGAGCAAGGAAGGCTCCCTTGGCTTCACCAAGATGGCCCTCGACAGCGCAGGCCGTCTCCTCGTCACATCGCAGTTCAACGTCAACCCCAAGCAAGGCATCAGCATCAGCCGCTTCACCACCAGCGGAGCGCACGATGCAAGCTTTGGCGGCGGCGACGGCTTTACCCAATTGGCCATGGGACTGGACGGGCCCACGCCCACCGCTCCGCTGGTTGCACCCGATGGCAAAATCACCGTCGGCGTAAGCCACTGGAGCACCAGCCGCCTCCAGCTTTACCGCGTGAATCCTGACGGCACGAAGGATCTGGCCTTCGGCGAAGGTGGAAAGGTCGAGAGCCAGCGCCAACTCTTCCAGCCCCGGGTTCTCGCGTTCGACAAGAAGAAGAACATCCTTGTCGGCGGCGCCTATTCTGAAGTGGCCGTTGCACGCTTTGCCCAAACGTCCCCCACCGTCGCCCTCAGCAGCTCCGGGCTGCTCACCGTCACCGGCAGCGATGACGCTGACAGCATCACCATCCGCCGCTCCAGCGCCGATGCCATCGTGGCCGAGCGCAACGGCAAGCTTTTCACCTTCGCATCGAAGGACGTCAAGCGTATCGCCGTCCATCCCAGCGCGGGCGGCGATGTTATCACCGTCGGCTTCACCATCTCCTGCACCGTCGGCGGAGGAACAGGCAACGACACCATCGCCCTCGCTGGCGGCGACGCCACCATCGAGGGCGGCGCGGGAAACGACCGCATCACCTGCGGCAACGGCAATCACGACATCAAGCCGGGCAGCGGCAGCGACCGCATCATCACCGGCTCTGGCAAAGACCACATCTATAAAGATTTCATCAGCGGCGTCGGTAACGACACCATCGTTACGGGCGCGGGAGATGACACGATCCTGACCGGGGCGGGCAACGATTTGATCACCTGCGGCAGCGGGAACGACGCCATCTACACCAACGACGGCAACGATACCGTTAACGCCGGCGCGGGGAACGACATCATCGGGGATGATCCCGAAGCCTCTCCCTCCAGCGAGATTCCTAATCACAGCGTCGGCACGTTTAAAGGGAAGAAGTTCTACATCGGCGGCGAAGGGAATGATTCCATCACCGGCAGTTCGGAGGCCGACACCATCTGGGGCAACGGCGGGCGCGACACCATCTATGCCAACGCCGGCTCCGACTCGATCAATGGCGGCGGAGGAAACGATTACATCGAGAGCCGTGATCTTACTGAATACCATCCGCCCAGCGGCGCAGACCGCAACACCGTCTCTGGCGGCGACGGCGACGACACGCTCAACGGCGACTACGGCGACGACACCTTCTACGGCGACGCCGGCAACGATCGGATCGACGATTCCTCCGGCAACAACGTGTTCCACGGTGGCAGCGGCAACGACTTCATCACCGGAGGCGCCGACAGCGACACCCTCTACGGCGACGACGGCAACGACCGCCTCGTTGGCAACCTCGGGAAAGACGTCGTCTACGGCGGCAAGGGCAACGACAGGCTCGCCGCGCGGGACGAATCCGTTGATCGTCTTTTTGGTGAAGATGGTCGCGATACCGTCGATGCGGATGCAAATGATGTCCTCAGCTCGATCGAGGTGAGACAGTAGCGGGGGCGCCTGGGACGTCTTGGGCAGGATTAATCCGCGAAGACATCCTTCCCCTTTGCCGACATCAACTGCCAGTAGAGAAAGGGATTGCCCAGGCCGTGAAACTCGCGCTGGACGCCGGGCTCCTTGAAGCGCTGATCGCGGGTGAGCCACTCATCCGACTTGAGCACGGGGAATTCGATGCGCGGGGCGTAGAAGTTTCCGGTGACCAGTCGACTGAGCCTTGAGGGTCGCGCCTCTTCCAGCACATCTCCCAGCGCGCGCGCCGCCAGAGCGGCGATCGCGGGAGGCGTCGCATTGTCTTGTAAAAGTTCGGCCAGTTCACCCACAGCGCCGTGAGCGCCACAGGCGCCCATCGCTCGCGCCGATTCGATGGTGACCCACGGATCATCGCCCCACTGCTGCCGCAGAATCGGTTCGGCGCGCGGGTCTCCCAGGGCGGCCAATCCCATGAGCGCTGCGCGACGTGCCATGATGTCATCCATCGCCGACACCGGCTGCGCCTCGCCGTAGCTGCGCTTGCGCGCCTGGAGGAGCTTGCCGTTGAGGTTTGATTCCTCGAGGCGCTTGATGTCGATTTTGTCGGGTGACTTGAGCTTGCGCGGATCAGGAGCGAGAAGCTCTGCCGCCCGTTCCAGCGCCCGCTCGTCGCCGAGCAGGCCCAGACCAAGCACTACATGACCAAAAACCAGTTGATCCTTCTGCGGATCGATCTGGCGGGCGACGTAATCGAGCAGATCGCCGTTGGTTTTTTGGCGCGAAAGTCCCAGCGCCAGCGCGCACGCCGCGCGGTGATGGCGAGGCTCGGTCGAGCTGGAGGCGCCGTTGCGAAGCAGGCTCGCGATGTCGAGCGTGCGGTTGCGGAGATTGCGAAGTCCGCCCGTGGGATTCACCTGCACCGCTGCCCCGCCGTTACCGAGGTACACCCCCATGGCGATGGCGGCGTAACTGCGCTGCGGCAGATCCATGAGTTCGTCGACGCTGTTGTTGTGGCCGGAAATCGCGACGGGCCAGTGCATTTGCAGCACCTCTCCGGCGATGCTCATGCCGTTGTGCGACGCCAGCGCCAGCGTCGCGAGACCGGGATAATGCGCGGTCGTGGCGGCGACAAAGTTGTTGCCGACGCGCTCCTCGGTGCTGCCGTGATGGCGGAATGCAAGCTGCGAGAGGATGTTCTGCGTCTTGATCAGATCCTGATCCGCCGGCCCCTTCGGGTTGACGCCCGGCAGCTTCGACAGCGCCAGCAGCGCGGCCGCGCGGAGGCGCACCACACTGTGCTTGGACTTGAGGTCAATCGCATCGAGCCCACTCCCGGAAAAAACCGGCAGCTTCAGCGCGGGGGGGCTGAGATCCGCAAGCTGAGCGAGGGGGTAAATATCCCGCGTCTCCCCCACCGCCGCGAGGCCGATGATCGCTTCCGTCGCCAGCGCCGGTCGAGTGGTCGACCGCAGCACGTTGCGAAAGGTGGCGCGATCTTCGTTTTTCTTGTGCACCCGCAGCGCCCAAAGCGCCATGCGGTTGATTTCTCCCCAGCGCTGTTCCGTTACCGCGTCGCGCAGGCGCTTGAGCGCTGCGGCGCTGGCGCTGTCCAGCAGGCCCAGCCCGGTGACGACCGCCAGCGTCTCGACATCATCCAGGTCCTTTCGGTTCAGCAGCTCATCCTCGGCGTTGAGCAGTCCGAGCCCGACCCACGCGCGGCAGCGCACTCGTTGATCGGGATCTTTCGTCAGCTCAACCAGCCGCTCCTTGCCGCGCCCCAGGCGAGCCAGGGCAAGCATTGCTTCAGCGCGCACGTCGCGATCTTCGTGCGCCGTCGCGGCGAGCAGCGCCTTCTCGGCGGCGGCCGTCGCTCCTGCCGGGGCGCCCGCCGCATGCCGGGCATTCTTGTAGAGATATTCCTCGCGATTGGTTTCCCACCACTCGATCCAACCCGACTCGTTGTCGACGAAATCATAGAACGCCAGCGCCTTCGCTCCCGGCCACGCGAGGAGCACGAACGCCCAGACCAGGACGAAAACACGTCGCATCAGCGCCTCCCTTTTGACTGTCCTTATATAAACCACCCTTTGCGCAGCCTGTCACGTCAAATCCGTCGTGACAGCTGGCTCGATTTGGCGGAACAAGAAGCCCCACCCTGCGTCTCCCGGAGTACCGCGAGAGGGGAAGGCGAGAATGCCTGTAGAGGCCAAGAGTCTTGCCTCGACGAGCGGTTCAGTCGACACTCCGGCTGCTGATCATGGCGGCAGTCCCCACTCAACAAGCCATCGATGCGATCTACCGCACCGAATCCCGCCGCGTCTTCGCGACGCTGGTGCGCCTGCTCGGCGACTTCGACCTTGCCGAGGAAGCGCTGCACGAAGCGTTTACCTCCGCGCTCCAGCAGTGGCCGGCCGAGGGCATTCCCGCCAGCCCGCGCACCTGGCTAATCTCCGCCGGCCGCTTTAAAGGGATTGACGCCCTTCGCCGCCGCGCGCGGTTCGACGCCTCTCTCGCCGATCTTGCGGAGCAGCTCAACAATCAGCCGCTCGATCCCGCCACACAGGACGATGACCCCATCGCCGACGATCGCCTGCGCCTGATCTTCACCTGCTGTCACCCCGCGCTCCAGGCGGAGGCGCGCGTCGCCCTGACCCTCCGCGAGATCTGCGGCCTGACCACCGAAGAAATTGCCCGCGCCTTCCTCATCACACCCCCCACCGTCGCCCAGCGCATCGTCCGCGCCAAAAACAAAATCAAAGCCGCGAAGATCCCCTACCAGGTTCCCTCCCGCGCCGATCTTCCGGAGCGACTGGAAACGGTTCTCTACGTCATCTACCTCGTCTTCAACGAAGGCTACGCCGCATCCTCAGGCGAGTCGCTCATGCGCGCCGACCTGTCTTCTGAAGCGATCCGCCTCGGGCGCCTGATGGTCGATCTCCTCCCCGAGCCCGAAGCCATCGGCCTGCTCGCGCTGATGCTTCTCCAGGAATCCCGCCGCGCAGCGCGCACCTCGCGGTCAGGAGAAATCATCCTTCTCGAAGATCAGGATCGATCTCTCTGGAACCGCGAGCAGATCGACAGAGGTCTCGCCCTCGTCCGCCGCGCCTTGTCGTTTTCGCAACTCGGCCCATTCACTATTCAAGCCGCCATCGCCGCGGCTCATGCCGAAGCTCTCACTGCCGCGGAAACGAACTGGTCGCGCATCGTCGCGCTGTACGACCTGCTCCTGCGCATCGACAGTTCTCCGGTGGTTGAGTTGAATCGCGCCGTTGCGGTCGCCATGCGGGACGGCCCCGCCGCCGGACTCGCCCTCATCGAGGGGATCCTCTCGCGCGATGATTTGCAGGATTACCACTACGCCCATGCCGCCCGTGCGGATCTCTCCCGCCGCCTCGGCCGAACTGAAGACGCCCGCGCTTCCTACCAGCGCGCCCTCTCGCTGGCGCGCCAGGACCCCGAGCGCCAGTTTCTCGAAAAGCGTCTTAATGCCCTGTAGCGGCGGCACTTGTGTCGCCTTCCCCGCTTGCGCTACGCGTGCCAAAAAAATTCTGACGCCCCTGTCGATTTCCGCCTCTCCCATTCGATTAACTTCCGAAGCCATTGAAGGAGAACAACATGCGTTTCTTAATCATCGTTAAAGCCACGAAAGAGAGCGAAGCCGGCATCATGCCCAAGCAGGAACTGCTCGCAGCCATGGGAAAGTTCAATGAGCAGCTCGTGCAGGCCGGAATCATGGAGGCTGGTGAAGGCCTTCACCCCAGTTCCAAAGGCGCCCGCGTCCGATTCAGCGGCGACCAGCGCACCGTCATCGACGGCCCCTTCGCCGAAACCAAAGAGCTTGTCGCCGGCTACTGGATCTGGAAGTGCAAAGACAGAGCGGAAGCCATCGAATGGGTGAAGCGATGCCCCAACCCAATGCCCGGCGAATCCGAAATCGAAATCCGCCAGATCTTCGCCGCGGAAGATTTCGGCGCCGAGTTCACCCCTGAACTCCGCGCGCAGGAAGACCAACTTCGGGCCAGGATCGAGAAGCAGCGCAACTGATCAGCCGAATGCATGGCATCGGCGAGAAGCTCGTGCCAGCAAAACAAGGAGTAACCATGACAACACCATCCTGCACCACCTCCAAAAGCATGCTCTGGACGGGCCGAGTCCTCAGCACATTGATTATTCTCTTCATGCTCTTTGACGCTATCACCAAGGTAGTGAAGATCGCTCCGGTCGTCGAAGCCACGACCAGGCTTGGGATTTCAGAGGCGGTCATCCGCCCTATCGGCCTCGCGGCTTTGCTCGGCACCGTTCTCTACATGTTCCCCCCCACCGCCGTCCTGGGCGCGATCATCCTCACCGGTTTCCTCGGCGGCGCAACCGCCACACAAGTCCTCACGCACCAGCAAGGCTTCCTGTGGATGCCCATCCTCTTCGGCATCATCACCTGGCTGGGCCTTTACTTCCGTGACGGAAGAATTCGGGCGCTGATCCCACTAGCCCAATGCCGCAGCACCCGCGCCGAGCGCTCTTCGACAATACCGACAGCCGTCCCCGCTTAACCCGAACAATCAACCGAGAACCATACTTTTACAGGAGCACGATCATGACCCTCGCACCCTATCTCAACTTCGACGGCCGCTGCGAAGAGGCCATCGCCTATTACAAGTCAGCCCTTGGCGCTGAAGTCGACATGCTGATGCGCTTCAAGGACGCCCCGAAGAACCCGAGCCAAGGCTGCTGCGAGATGCCGCCCGGCACGGAGAACAAGATCATGCACGCGGCCCTGCGCATCGGGGGCTCGCTGCTCATGGCATCCGACTGCCACTGTCAGAACAAGCCTGAGTTCAAAGGCGTCTCGCTCAACCTGACCGCCCGCGATGATGCCCAGGCCGCCAAAATCTTCGCCGCCCTCTCCGACGGCGGGAGCGTCTGCGTGCCCTTGAACAAAACGTTCTTCGCGTCGAGCTTCGGCGTCGTCACCGACCGCTTCGGCGTCACCTGGATGGTCGCGGTGGTCACGATGTAAAGCTCTGCCGCCGGACATTGCGATCTACATTTTGAGTTCTGAAATACTCCGAAGCACCTGGCTTCATCACCAACCGAGCCAGGTGCTTCGCGAGTACACTGAGGATGCGGCCAAGGCCGCCATGCGGATCCGGACCTGAAAGCGATCCTCGGCCAGCCATCAAAGAACCCTCTAACGGAGACGAACATGAAGTACATGCTCCTGATTTACTTGGGCGAAAACGCCATCAGCGAAAGTGAGCGTCAAGCCTGCTACGAGAAATCCACCGCCTTCGCGCACGATCTCCAGCGCAGCGGCAAGTTTATCTCCGCCAATCCACTGCAACCCGTCTCCACCGCCACCAGCATTCAGGTCCGCCAGGGCAAGCGCCTGGTGACCGATGGTCCCTTCGCCGAAACGCGCGAACAACTCGGCGGTTATTTCCTCGTGGACGCCGACGATCTCGACGACGCCATCGCTATCGCTTCGCAGATTCCCGCGGCGCAGTGGGGCACCGTCGAAATCCGGCCGATCGTCGAGCTCACAGGACTGCCCCAATCAACCCTTGCCGAGGCCCGAGCATGAAGTTCATGCTGCTGTGCTACGACGATGAACAGGCGTGGCAATCGGCCGGAAAAGCCGCGTTAGACGCCGCCATGAACGAGGCGCGCCAGCTCGCCCACGACCTGCACGCGAAAGGCCAATACATCCTCGCCTCGCCGCTTCACGGCGCGGAAACCGCCACCAGCGTGCGTTTGCGAAATGGCAAGCGCATTGTCACCGATGGCCCGTTCGCCGAAACGCGCGAAGTCCTCGGCGGTTTCTACATCATCGATGTTCCGACCAAGCAAGAAGCCCTCGCCATCGCCGCTCGACATCCCGGCGCGCAAGTGGGAACGGTGGAAGTTCGTCCGATTCTGGAAATCCCAAACCTGCCGGATCGGGCCCTCGATTCAGCGATCGCTTAACAAAACGGTTCACTGGGAAAGAATTTGCTTGAAATATTCCCATATGGGAATATACTTTTGCACGTGCCCCGAGCAGCCACGACTTCTGACGTCTTCAACGCGATCGCCGAACCGCGGCGCCGCGAGATCATCCAGTTCCTCGCGCAGAGCGGGGAGCAACCCGTCGGCACCCTCGTCCACGCGATGCGAATTCCGCAGCCGGCGGTCTCCAAGCACCTCAACGTGTTGCGGCGGGTGCGCCTCGTCTCCGTCTCGCGGAGAGGCCGCAGCCGCGTCTATCGACTGAACCCACAGGAACTCAAACCCGTGCACGATTGGGTTAAAAACTTCGAACGTTACTGGAGCACTCAGCTCCTTCGCATCAAGGCCCGCGCCGAAGAGAAAGCGCGCGAGCAGAAAACCACTCAACCCCCGGAGGAAAAGCAATGACCGCCACCACCACCGAAACTCCCGTTCAGACGCTCGAGATCGTGCGCGAAGAAGTGATCGACGCGCCGATCGAAATCGTCTTCCAGGCGATCCTGGACGAGATCGGCCCGGAGAGTCAGATGCTCGACGGCAGATCCTTCCCGATGACGCTCGAGCCGTGGCCCGGCGGACGCTGGTTCCGCGACCTGGGCAACAACGCTGGCCACTTCTGGGGCAACGTCCAGGTCATCAAGCCCCCGATGCTCCTCGAGCTCGCCGGACCGATGATGATGAGCTACGCCTCCGCCAACCACATCCAGTACCGCCTGGTCAGCGAAGGCGCCACCACCCGTCTGAAGTTCCGTCACCAGGCGATCGGTCTGATCACCGACGATCATCGCACCGGCGTGCAGGAAGGCTGGAGCTTCAAGCTCAATCGCGTCCGCAACCTCGCAACGCAACGTGCCACCTCGCACGTTTAGCCTCCCCGCTTGCGGGCGCTGTGTTCATATCACTCACTCAGAAGGACAATCCATGAAAGCCATCGACGTCATCCGGAACGCACTTCA
>DASVUC010000051.1:0-12831 GCA_036387255.1 Tepidisphaeraceae bacterium
GGCCGGCATGGACCCCTCCAAGGTCAAGGAAGGCATGCAGGTCACCGTCTGGGGAACCTTGGTCGATCAGCGAACCATCAAGGGCATCGTCTGCCAGCTCGCCCCGCCCAGCTTCGAATGGAAATACCAGGTCGAAGACACCGCCGGCGTCAAGGCCGGCACAACCCACAACTTCAAGGTCAAACTCGCCTTCAAAAACACCGGCAAGACTCCGCTGCGCAACGTGAAGATCCACATGCGCACCTACCAGACCAGCTCCCCCATCGATTACGCCGACGACCTGATCGTAGAAATGATCGACGTCGGCGAGACCCTCGACTATTCCATCCCCATGCGAATTTATAACTTCCAACAAATCGGCGGCACCAGCAAGCCCAAAGTCGAAATCGAAATCACCGGTTACGAATACTAACCTCCCCCATCTCCCCGGATTAGCCGCCCCGCGCGCGCAGCGATGCTCCGCTGTCTTCCCCTCTCCCGCCTGCTCCGCGAGAGGGCAGGGTGACGGCTCTTCCCTTACAACGAACAACGTCCGCTTCACCACAAGCCTCCCCCTCCCCCCACATCCAAAAATCCCCCTTGACCCACGCCCAATCCCATCGTACTTTACATCATAAAGCTGAAGCGAATCCCGCATCAAAAAAGCGATGGAACTCCACGACGCCGTAGCGCAAATCACCCAGATCCGGCAGCAGCTCGCCGAATCCACCACCTTCCGCGGCTACCGTCCCGCCACCACTGCATTCACCGGCGTCGTTGCACTCGCCGCCGCCGCGATTCAGTCTCTCTTCATCGACAACCCCGAGCGCCACCCCCTCGGCTTTATCGACATATGGGTCTCCGCCGCCCTCCTCTGTATCGTCGTCGTCGGCGCGGAACTGATGATCTGGTCCCGCCGCAGCGCCTCGCACATGCGCTCCGAAATGACCATCGCCGCCGTCCACCAGTTCGCCCCATGCATCGCCGCCGGTGGACTGCTTACCCTCGTCATCTGCTGGTACCAGGGCCAGGTCATCTGGACCCTCGCAGGCGTCTGGCCCATCCTCTTCAGCACCGGAATGTTCGCCTCCGTCCGCATGGTCGGCAAAGGTTTACTGGCGGTAGGGGGGTTCTACCTCCTAGCCGGCCTCCTCATCCTCTCCCGCGGACCCGCCCTGGCCATGTGGCCATGGTACATGGGCCTCACCTTCGGCGTCGGTCAATTCCTTGCAGCCGCCGTCTTATTCTTAAAGCGAAAAAGCGAAGTTGAACATGAGCAGCAGTGACTCCAACACCTCCGGACGTTTCGCCTACGATGGCCTCGAGCGCGTCATCCACGAAAAAGCACGCCTCAGCATCCTCTCCTCCCTCGTTGCTCAGAAGGAAGGGCTGGCGTTCAACGACCTCAAAGAACTCTGCCAGCTCACCGACGGCAACCTCTCCCGCCAACTCCAGATCCTCAAAGACGAAGGCTTCGTCGAAATCATCAAAAGCGCCAAAAACAACCGCCCCCTCACCCTCGCCAAGCTAACGACCGATGGCCGCAAGCGCTTCCTCGAGTACATCGACGTCCTGCAAAGCGTCATCGCCAACGCCGCCTCCGCCAAGCAGGCAACGCCACTACCCAAATCCAAACTCTCCCCCGCCTGACCTAGCCCTCACCCACTCCCGTACGCGGGAGAGAGCAGGGTGAAGGCTCTTGCTCAATCACAAATCGTGCTCAATCCCGCTGAGAATCTACCCCCTCTCCCGTACCCGGGAGAGGGCAGGGGTGAAGGTCTTCGTCGCATCCATCAAGCCCGCTGATAGCCCTCTCCTCAAAATTTCAGCGCGTAACTTTACGGCGTAAAGCGTATGATGCTCTCCAGAACAAAGGGCACTATGACACATCTCCTCACCTGGCGCCGCAGCTACGCCTTGCTCCTCGCTGCAACTCTCCTCTGTGTTTCCCTCGCCGATTTCTTCTTCTACAACCACCGCATCGGCTGGACCGCCGCCGCCTTCGCCGCCGTTCTCTTTCTCTTCATCGCACTCCGCAGCAATCGCTTCACTCGAACAGCCGGCGGCAAACTAATTGCCCTTGCTGCCATCGGCCTGGTCGCTGCGCTCATCGAACAGCCCACCTGGCTCAACGTCCCCTACACCATCCTCTGCCTCGGCGCTCTTGCCACCATCAACGCCTTCGGCCTCCCTCGCGACTTCCCCGAATGGACCAAGCGATGGGGCAGACTCCTCGCCACTGGCTGGATGCGACTCTTCTCCGACAACAGCGTCGCCATCCGCTGGCTCGTCCGCCACGGCGTCTCCCCGCGCATCGCCAAATCCATCGTCGCCTGGTTCATCCCCCTCATCCTCGCCGGCGTCTTCCTCGCCATCTTCGCGTGGGCCAACCCGATCCTCTCCGAGTGGCTCAGCATCATCACCACCCACCTCGCCCGCGCACTCGAGCAGCTCCCCAACTTCTTCAACCTCCCCCGCATCTTCTTCTGGCTAGCCATCGCCACCTTCGCCTGGACCCTCTTCCGCGGCCGCGGCAAACGCTTCAACTCCTCCTCCCTCTCCCCGTACTCGGCGAGAGGGGCGGGGAGAGGTGCCGTCCCACCAATCGCCACGGCAGCAAATCCCGCCCACGTCCAACCATCGGCAAAGCCCAGGGCTTCCGCCCGGGGTTCCCATTCAACCTCCATCCCCGCATCCCTGGTCATCCGCTGCCTGATCCTCTTCAACCTCGTCTTCGCCCTCGAAAACACCCTGGACGTCCGCTTCCTCGGCAATAAACAACTCCTTCTCCCCACCGGCATTGAATACAAAGAGTACGTCCGCCGAGGCGCCTACCCACTCATCGCCGCCGCCCTCCTCGCGGGCGCCTTCGTCCTGATTACCTTCCGCCCCAATAGCCAAACCGAACAATCGAAATGGGCCCGCCGACTCGTCTACACCTGGATCGCACAGACCATTTTCCTCACCGCCACCGCCGCCTGGCGGCTCGAGCAGTACATCGAGATGAGTGAGCTCACTCGCCTCCGAGTCGCGAGCGTCGTCTGGTTCTTCCTCGTCGCCCTGGGTCTCGCCTACGTCATCTGGAGAATCCTGAAGCACAAATCCAACCTCTGGCTCCTCAACACGAATGCCCTTACCGCCGCCATCGTTCTCTACGCCTGCTGCTTCATCAACTTCGACGGCATGATCGCCAGCTTTAACATTCAACACTGCCGTGAAGGCGGCGGCCCCGGCTCCTCGCTCGACATCGAATACTTCCGCGACCTCGGCCCCACCGTCCTCCCCCAATTCGAAAAGATCCGGCCCAGGCTCGACATCGGCTGGCGCATCCAGCAGGCGGCCGAAGTAGACCACGATCTCCACCAGCAACTCGCCGAACAACAACAAGACTGGCGAACCTGGACCTTCCGCCGAGCTCGAGCCGCCAAAGCCCTGAACGAAATCCTGTACGCCCAGTCAAAGCTGGAACTAGCCCAATCCCCAACCCCCACCGCGCACTAACGCATGTTGTCTCTTCCCCTCTCCCGGTACTCTCTCTTCACCCTCTCCCGGTACCCCGGGAGAGGGCAGGGTGAGGGCTCTTCTCCCTCCACCATCTAATCCCACTTCGCCATTCTATCTCCCCCCTCTCCCGTACCCGGGAGAGGGCAGGGGTGAGGGTCTACATCCTCACAACACTCTACTGCGGCGACATCCGCCCCGGCTTGATCAACTCCACCTTCACCTTCTCACTCGGCATCAGCTTCCCCGCATTAATCCTCTCATGAGGATCAAACGCCTCTTTCACCCGCTGAAACTGCCCCATCGTCGGCCCATCAAACAGGTACGACATCAGGTGAATCTTCTCCACGCCCACCCCATGCTCCCCCGTCAGCGTCCCGCCAATATCGATGCAGTATTTCAAAACTTCTTCCGCCGCGATAAGCGTGTTCTGCATCTGCGCCTCATCGCGATCGTCATACAAAAAGATTGGATGCACGTTCCCATCTCCTGCATGGAACACGTTGTTGATCTGCAACCCAAACTGCTTGCCAATCTGATCGATCCGCTCCAGCGCACCCGCGAGCATCGACCGCGGGATACACGCATCCTGCGTGCAATAGCTCGGCGAGATCTTGCCGATCGCACCGAACGCGCTCTTGCGCGCTTTCCACAACTTCGCCCGGCTCGCCGCATCCTTCGACGACGTCACATTCATCGCGTGATGCTTGTTGCACAAGTCGACCAGCTGCTGCATCTGCTCGTCCAGAAGCGCATCGATTCCGTCGATCTCCGTCAAGATCAGCGCCTGCGTCTCCGGCGGAAAACCAAAGTGATAAATGTCCTCGATGATTTTCACCATCGCCCCGTCCAGCATCTCCATCGCCGCAGGCAGCATCCCCGCCGCAATCGTCTCCGACACCACGTTGCACGCGTCGGCCGTCGACGGAAACACGCCCACGATTGTCCGGAAGCTCCGCGCCTTCGGCACAAGCCTCACCCAAACCTTCGTGATGATCCCAAACGTCCCCTCCGATCCGCACACCAGCCCGGGCAAATCGAATGGCCCACTCTCATACGCCCCACCCCTGGCGCCAACTTCAATCACCTCTCCATCCGAAAGCACCAGTTCCATCCCCAGCACGTGATTCGAGCTGACAAAATCCTTCAGCGTGTGAATCCCACCCGCATTCGTCGCCGCATTACCCCCGATCGAGCTGGCGCGCTGGCTCGAAGGGTCCGGCGCAAAGTGATACGCCGCCCCGCCCGGCAGTAGTCCCACCGCATCACTCAGCGCCAAATTTCGAACCCCCGCCTCCACCTGCGCCACCCGATGCTCCAGGTCGATCTGGAGAATCTTGTTCATCCGCGCTGTCGACACCACCACGCCGTTCTCGTACGCCACGCACCCGCCCGTCAGCCCCGTC
This sequence comes from Tepidisphaeraceae bacterium, assembly GCA_036387255.1. GTDB lineage: Bacteria > Planctomycetota > Phycisphaerae > Tepidisphaerales > Tepidisphaeraceae > DASVUC01. Next base: position 4,887 of record DASVUC010000051.1, read on the forward strand.
CCCGATCCCCGCGGCACAATCTGAATCTCCCGCTCTGCCAGCAGCTTCACCACCCCTACGACCTCTTCCGTGGTGGTCGGAAACACCACCGCCCTCGGCACATTTCGCGCGATCGTAAAGCCGTCGCAATCGTAAACGTAAAGCTCCGAAGGATCGGTCAGAACGCGATCCTCCGACAAGATCTCGCGGAGTTCCTGAATCACATTGTCAGCAGGCATAGGCATCATTGTCTTTTGAAAAGCTTTACGACACAATACGCCGCCACTTTTCAGAAAGGGAAGCAAACCATGGCAGAAGATCTTCAAACCCAGGCAGACATGGGCGCGGCCGGCGGCGCTGGACAAGGCCCGGGCGGTGTGCAGGTGCTCCTCGACGAACGCGAACTCCGCTCCGTCTACGCCAACGCCTACCGCATCCACACCTCCAGCGAAGAGGTCATCATCGACCTGGGCTTCAACATGCCCAATCCTAATCAGCAGCAGGGGGGCGGCGCGCAGCTCCTGTTCAAGGTCACCGACCGCGTCATCCTCACCTACGGCAACGCCAAGCGCCTGAGCATGTCCCTCACGCAGCTCATCAAGCGCTACGAGCAGCAGTTCGGCGAACTCCCCGTCCAACGCGGCGGCGCAGGCGCCACCGGTGGCGCAGGTCGCTAATCATAAGCATCCAGAAATGCAAAATGCTTCACCCGCGCATCGCGCCGGTGAAGCATTTCTTTTTCTCTTCATCTTCTACATTGAGCCGCCCCGCATGCGGGGCGCTGCTCCCGACTTTCCCCTCTCCCGGTACTCCGGGAGAGGGTAGGGTGAGGGTTCTTCCTCCATCGCCTCTAGATCTTGCGTGCTGGTGAACTCACCCCGCGACCCGAATCTCTCTCCGCACAGCAAACCGCTCATACCCCCGCATCACATCCGTCGCCAGCGACCGCCCAGTGCCACTCGCCACGATGTAAGGCGCCCGATGCCCCGCCCAGTTGAACATGCGCTTGCGATACTCCGACCCAATCACCACAGCCGGCACATCCTGAGCCAGCGCCAATTGAGCCGCCGACCCTGCCGCCCCAATTACCACATCGACCCGCGCCAGCAGCGCCGCCCGCTCTAACACATCCAGTTCGGAAACCATTCTCACATGCGGCACCTCTTCCAGCAGTGACGACACCTGCTCGATCGCGGCCACGTCTGCGCCCTCGCTGAAGATCACCGGCAGCGCCCGATGCTTCTGCCAAAGCTCGCGAATCACGCTCGCCCACATGCCCAGCCCAACCGAAACATCCGCCGGCTCTGCACAAGGACAAACCGCCACAATTGAAGATGCCCCGATCGACGAAGCCGTCGACCGCCATGCACGCGATCGGCTGTGCGCCAGTTGTGCCGCGACATCCGCGCAGTGCACCGTCGGGCTTTGGTTGCCAATGTTCCCACGCCACTCGTTCGAGATCGCGTTGGTCCCGCGGAGCAAGTCGTTTATCGATGCATCAAAAGCGAGATGTCGAACCATCCGCCCCGCACGCTCTTCCTCCCGCGCCAGGCCGCTGCGGTCGATCATGGTCAAGGACTTTGTCCTCGCCCCGCGCTCAAACGCATGCGCTAGCGTCGCATCATTCCGTGCATCGCACAGCACGGACGAAAACTCTCGCCGCCCAAGCATCATCGCCGCCGCAAACGTCCGCTGTATCTGTTGCGAAAGCGATTGTCCCATGCGCCCGCGCTTGATGGTCCGAAGGTGCGCCACAAACGGTGCCGCCGAGTAGAGCGCGCACACCTCTTCGTGCGCCCAAAGATGAAGCTCCCGATCCACGTGCCGCGCCGCCAGCGATTTAAGCATCGGCTCCAGCAGCACCGCCTCGGGCAGCGAAGCCGTTGTTGCAAACAGCATCACCTGGCGCGATCCCTGCCGCAGCCCCATCAACCGACCGGTTGAATATCCGGCGTGGTAGCTGAAATTTTCAACCACCTGCACGACATCCAACCGCCGCCGAATCGCACGCGACGCCGCAATCCGCATCTCCTTCAGCGGCTCCAGCGACAACGACAGCTTCTGCATCTTCAGCGACACGTCCGGCATTGCCGGCATCTTCAGCTTCACCTTCGGCAGCTTCGACAGCCGCGCCTTGCTGATCTTCGGCAAGTGCAGACGAGGCATCTTCGGAAGCTGAAGCTGAGGCACCCGAGGCAGACGCTCAGCCAGCTTCGTGGGATTGCATTGTAGATAAAGAGTTTGAAATCCCGCCTTCACGCGGGGAATCGCCGGCGACACCACCCGGCGAGAAAAACTGCTGATCGCCAAGGCGCCCGGGGCAAATAGATTGTTCATGCGGCCACTTCTCCGGCGGCACGCGCTCCGGTCACTTCTCTCGCCTCCGCGAGAGACGCCTTCGCGCTGCCTTCGATCTTCTCAACAAACGCTCGCCGCATTGCGCCGGCGATCCTCCGCCGGTCCATTCCGTTTTCCAGGTACAGCTTGATGAGTTCCAGAAGTTCATCCTTGGAACTGAAGGTCACTGCGTCATATTCGTCCCAAAGGCCCCCAGGCCATTGGTGAAAACCACCCTGATTCCGCTCGCGCAGCTCTTCGACAAAGTCCTCGTACACTTCAAACACGCTCACCCCCAGCGTGCGCTTTGCGAAGTGCAGCAGGCGCTGGGTCAGCTCGTCCGCTTCCTTCTGAAGCTGCTCATCATCTCGGATCTCGCGCGCCTCGCAGAACGCATGCAGCGGCCGGTAGATCCGGTCGATCACGTCTTCGGGGAAAAAGCGCATCAAGTGAAACGCCCCGTTCCGGATCCCTTGTGCCAGGTACGTCTCTGTCACCGGCGTGCACGTCAAGCGCAGCAGCATCTTCGCGTCGCGATGAATCGTCCGAAGCTCATCAGGTGATTGCGTGAAGTAATGCGCGAAGCGCATCAGGTGCGGATGATCCTCAAAGCCCCGCCCGTACAGATGCACCTTCAAATCCGTCTCGGCCAGCCAGTGAAAAACCTGTTCCTGCGCCAGAGCATTTTGCAGGGGCCCGACCAGAAAAGACTCCATCTCGCGCCCCACCTCGGGCAATAAATCCCGGGCCGCCGCTGCTTCCCGCGCCACCCGCCGAACCGCATGCCCCTGCGGCGGCACGCCGCTCGCGGAATAGCTGTTTTGCAGCCGCTGATAGACCTCGTTCAAAGCCTGGCGCTCGGCATGGTTGGCGCGTTCAAGTCGCTGGCGCAAAAGCAGTGCCGCCGGTGTCGCATCGGCGCACACCACCGCGACATCGCAGGCGTAAGGTGAAGCCGGTGCTGGGGTTGCTTCCTGCTCAAGGTCGCGCTCCACAGGAAGTCGGCTGTCCCAGCTCGCAAGAGCCGTTACCCGCGCACGAAACCGCTGAAGCAATCTCAGCGGCTGCCAAGGCTTTCCCTGAAGTTGTTGTGCGGCAAGATCTTCCATCATGGAGCGTCGCCTGCCGCCATCCGGCGCAGGCCCTCGCTTCACGGCTCCTCATCGGCCGATAAGCCCATGCCCCGTGAATCTTTACGCCCCTGTTCATACCCCCGCGAGCCCCCCCAAGTTCACCAGCGGACAACTTCCTGGCGAGGTTGGTACTTGCTGCTTCCAAGTCTGCCGACTATCGTTTCAATCTCTTCTTCAAGGGGTTTATGCGCCGTCTAATTCGATTCGTCGCTTTGCTGCTGATCTGCTGCACCCACTCGGCGTATGGTGTCGTCATCGATGACTTTGAGGTGGGGCCATTCACGACGCGCGTCGAGCATGGTGAGGTGGGCCTGGATTCGAGCCATGTGCTGGGCGGCGCGCGGTCCTACACGACCTACGACTCGCTCAACAGCCACACCATCTCGCTGGCGCACGTTGATGGCATGGACAACGGGATAGTGTTCACCGCTTACGCGCTGTTCTCGAGCGATGGGTATTACCAGAGCACGAGCCCGCTCGACATCACTGCCGCGCGGCATGATGCCTTCATTGCGACGGTCGGCTCGGCGCCAGCCAGCGGTTTTGACATCAGCCTCCTTGCGATTACCGGTCCGAATCAGCGTGGGGTGCTCACGGTCCCAATCACGGGAGCGGGAACCTATGCGTTTCCTTATTCGTCCTTCGCGGTTTACGGAGATCAGCAGGGGGCGGATTGGAAGAGCATATCGAACGTATTGATCTACGTGAGCACTCAATCCTCTCCTGTTGCCGGCACCATTCTTCAACTCAACGACCTCCGCACCGGCAATGTACCGGAACCCTCCTGCTCGCTGGCTGTAACGAGCCTTGTACTGTCCTGCCTTGCCCGACGAAGCCGAGGCAACGATGGTGGGCTTTAAGCGGCGCGGGGAATCCTGCGACCTGCGGTAGCCGCTGAAACAACACACAGTTAAGCCCTGCGCGAGCGGGGCGTTATGGCGTGCCGCCTTTGCCCTCGGTGCGGGGATGGCGCTGCTGGGTGGGGTCGTGGATGTCGGTTGGCGCCTGGTCCCAGCCGAGGGGTTCTTCATCGTGCATGGAATGATCCGGCTGCTCCGGCATGGTCTTCTGCCGGTCATCGGTGTCGTGGGCGTTGATCTGCCTGGGGGCTTGGGCGTTCTTGGCAGCCTGGTTCATGCGGTCGGGGGCGTTGGTGGGCGTGGAGGTGTTGTTCTCCATGCGGCCTTGGCCGGCCTCCTTCTGAGGCTGGGCGCGCTCGTAGTTGGTGGCCGGATCGGGCGCCTGCTCGGGGGATGAGGGTCGCATCTGTTCCATGGGCAAACTCCTTTGCAGAGTTTCGGGAGCAATCGGCGGACCAGACAGAGCCGTAGCGTTTGCTGCTTGCTTTTGGAGGGGCGAATGCAAATGATAGCAACGTGCTCATCGGGCTCAGACTGCTTCTCATCCTGGCGGTGCTGCCGCAGTATGCCGCCGTGCGCGTGTGCGCGCTGGAGCGGGTGGCGCTGGGGGTGAATTGCCATGATTTCGCAGTAGGGGGAACGCATGCGAGTCATGGTGACGAGCATGGATGCGGGACCGATGGGCGGGGCGGGGGGTGCGTGTGCGAGCGGCCCACTGTGGTGGGGCATCATCAGCCGGCGCAGGTGGTGGTGGATTGGCAGGTCCATGGGAGGATTGCGCCGGTGGTGCATTTGCCGGTGTGTGTAGCGATGCACCGGGATCGCGACGCGGAACCGGAGCGCTGTGCGGTGGGGTTATGGCGCTTGCCACTTCTGATTTGATCCTGGGCTGATGTGACGTTGCGCTGCCGGCGCGGGCGCCGGTGCTGTCACTTTTGGCCTTGGGATCCACTTGAACTTTCAAACAACGACACTGGGGTGTGCGCTCGTGATGTTGGCGCTGGTTGCGCAGCAGCTGGGGTGCGCGCCTTTGCCGCGTGATGAGTTTGATCGCGCGGCGCGGCGGGCGGGGATCGAGGAGCCGATTCGATTCGACACCAGTGGAATGAGGACCGATGTCGCGAACGCGACTGAGGCGCGGAGGCTGACTGTAGACGATGCGGTTCGGCGAACGCTGAAGAATGACGCAGGCGTACAGGCGGCGCTCGCACGGGTGCGCATAGCGCTGGCGGACGCGCGGCAGGCGAGGCTGCTGCCGAACCCGGTTGTGAGCGTGGCGCTGCGATTTCCAGAAAGCGGCGGGGGCAAGCCTGTGATCGAGGCGGGTTTGGCGGCGGACTTGATTTCGGTTTTGACCAAGCCGAGACAGATCAGCGCCGCGGATCAGCGCCTTCGTGCAGCGAGCAGTGAGGCGCTGGGGATAGTGCTGGATGCGCTGGCGGATGTGCAGGAGCGGTACGCGAACGTGCAGGCTCTGGATGCGCAGGTGGAGACGATCAAGGAGCGGCAACGGCTGTTGGCCCGATTGCTCGAGCTGGCGCGGGCGCGCTTGCAGGCGGGGGAGACGAGCCGGCTGGATGTCATCACGCTCCAGACGGAGCGGGCCTCGCTGGAGGTGGAGCTGACGCAGACGATGCTCGAGCGGCGCGAGCAACGGCTGGCGCTGGCGCGATTGATCGGGGAGCCGTCGGCGGGGGCGGAGTGGGCGCTTGCGGCGTGGTCGCCGCCGGCAGTGGCGCCGGTGTCGGAGTCGCGGTGGATCGAGACGGCGCTGGAGCGGCGACCAGAAATTCAGGCGTATTGGTGGGCGATGGCGGCGCTGGGGGATGACGTCGCGATCGCGCGGCTGGGAATGCTGGAGGGATCCGGGGCAGGGGTTGATGCGGAGCGCGAAGATGCGTGGACGGTTGGGCCGGCGGTGACGGTGCCGATCCCGCTGCTGGATTGGGGCCAGGCGAGGCGGGCGAAGCTGCACGCGCAGCAGATGGAAGTGCGGCATCAGTTGACGCAGAAGCGTCGTGAGGTGGTGGAAGAGGTTCGGCGGGCGATCGAAGTATTGCGGGCGACGCAGAGGGGTGTGGAGCTGGTGCGCAGGGAGCTCGTTCCCCTTTCAGATCAGCGGCGCGAGCAGGCGGAGGCATCGTACAAGAACGGCTTTGCGGACATCACGGCGGTGCTCCTGGCGGAGCAGGAAGCGCAACAGGCGCGGGCGAAGCTGATCGAGCTTGAGCAGAAAGTTTCGGTGGCCCAGGTGCGGTTGGAGAGGGCGGCGGGTGGGCCGGGCGCGGTGCGGGCTGCGACGCGGCCGACGACACGAACAGCAACGGAGCGACGATGAGGAAGTATTGGCTTGTTCTATTTTCGGGCGTGCTGTCGCTGGTGGTGGCTGTGGGAGCGCGGGGGCAACATGACGATCATGATCATGGCGCGCAGGGTGAGAAAGGCCATGCGCATTCGCCGCATGGTGAGGAGGGGCACAAGGATGAGGTGAAGCTGACGGCGGAGGCAATCGCGCGGCATGGCATCAAGCTTGAGCCGGCGACGAGGCGGATGCTCGCGTCGACCATCAGCGTGGCGGCGCGCGTGAGCTTCGACATGGAGGCGATGGCGCACGTGGGGTCGGCGGTGCAGGGGCGGGCGACGGAGATTAAGGTGCGCGCCGGCGATGCGGTGAAGAAGGGGGACGAACTGGTGGTTGTGGAGAGTCCGGCGCTGGGGGAGGCGCAGAGTGATTTCTTGCAGAAGCGGACGGCCGTCGCAGTGTCATCGGCGGCGGTGGAGCCGGCGAAGGACGCGGCGGAGCGGGCAAAGAAACTTTACGACCAGAACCAGGGAATCGCGCTGGGCGAAGTGCAGAAGCGCCAGTCGGAATTGCGCGCGGCGCAGGGGGCGATTCAGACCGCGGAAGCGGCGGCAACAGCGGCGGAGAACCGGCTGCACTTGCTGGGCATGGATCAGAAAAGCGTCGACGCGCTGGTGAAGACCAAACAGATCAACCCGCAGCACGTGATCCGCGCGCCGATTGCGGGGCGGGTGATTGCGCGCGAGGTGACGCTGGGGGAACTGGTGGCGCCCGAGAAAGAGGCGCTGTTGGTGCTGGCGGATTTGAGCAAGGTGTGGGTGATTGCGGATGTGCCTGAGGGTCGGCTGAAGGATGTATCGACGCAGACGGCGGCGCAAGTGCAGATCCCCGCGGTGGGGGAGCAGGCGATTGCGGGGAAGGTTTCGTTCGTCGCGCCCGCGTTGGATCCAAACACGCGGACGGCGCAGGTGCGGATCGAGGTCGCCAATAGCGAGGGGAAGCTGAAACCGGGGATGTTTGCGACGGCGGTGCTCTCGTCGGGGCAGGGGGGAAATGCTGACGCGGTGCTCGCAGTGCCGGATGAGGCGGTGCAGACCGTGGAAGGTGGGCCGGGTGTGTTTGTTCCGGTTGAAGGAGAAGCGAACACGTTTGCGCTGCGGCCGGTGAAGGCGAGGGCAGCGGTGGGGGGATTCATTCCGATCATCGAAGGGTTGAAGGAGGGGGAGCAGGTGGTGGTGAGCGGGTCGTTCATCCTGAAGGCGGAATTGGGCAAGCACGAAGCAGGACACGAACACTAAGCGAGCGATCATGTTGGAACGAGTGCTGAATTTTTC
>DASVUC010000052.1:0-14538 GCA_036387255.1 Tepidisphaeraceae bacterium
GCACTTTCACGATCCGTTAGAACATCGGTCCCCGCCAGGATGAGCGAGCCCTCAGCTGACATGGCAACGCCCTCAGACTCGCCATAGACGTCCCACTTCACATCATGAAACTGCGGATCCGGATGCCCCTTCACAACGCGCGTGCCCGAATAGTTCCGCCCAAAAACCATGATTGGTTTTCCATCCGGTTGCAACGGCGCAGCCATCGCACCTGCTTGATCAAACAACACTTGACGCTGACCGCTTCGCGTCCATCGCACTAGCCCCCCACTAACCACCATCACCGCCCCCTGATCATCAACCCCCGTCATGATGCTCCGCCGCCAGTTCGTCGCGTCAAATAACAGTGAGCCAGAAGCGAATCCGAAGTTTGCATCGATGATGCCATTGGAGCTGAGCCTCATAATTTGCCTGTAACGATTTCGATCCCCTTCGACAAAAATGCTCCCACTGTGGTCGATCGCAATGCTCTCGGCCGGCCCCCAAGAATCTGTTTTTTCCGTGGGCAACGCCGTCACCCCTGCTCGCCCAAAGGTCAGATCCAGCTTTCCATCCGCTCCATATCGCCGCAGCGCAATCGTCTGCGCCCCTTCACGTTCCTCCCACCGCGTGTACGCAAACAGCAGCGACCCATCCGGCGCCACCGCCAACGCCGACCGCGGCACCGCCCCATACTCCGGCGCCGCCAGCACCCCGTCACCCGAGAAGCTCTTGTCTAGTGTCCCCTTGTCTCCAAACGCCAGAATCGTGCTTCCGTCATACGCATAGATCCGCTCGTTCAACCGATCGATCAACACGCGAGGCAACCCATTCCCAAGTCTCGACGAGTACACCATCCCCCCTGCCCCAAAACCCTGATCCAGCGAACCATCGCGATTCAACCGCACCACCACCAGTTTGTTCGTCGATGTCTTCCCCGCCAGCACCGTCTTCCCGTCAGCTTGCACCGCCGCCACCGGCAACGACGCCCCGGCCATATTCAGCACCACCTTCCCGCCCGCTCCAAACGTCGCATCCAATTCCCCCGCGCTCAAAAGCCGACGCGCTTCCAGACGCTCCACCCAGCCCCCGGTACAACATCGCTTCACAACCACCTCACGCCCGCGCTGCAGCGCTCGCTTAACCCCGTCGGCCAAGCCCCCGCCATCCTACCCGCGATCCGCTTGAACTCGCCCTTTTTCTGCCGCTTTTCCGCCTCTTTATTGTTAAACTTCACTATCAACATACGTGAGGTGGTTGAGCCTGGCCATTTAAGGGGAACAAAATTGCACAAAAAGGAACATTTAACGGGGGAGTAACGCACAAGTAAAAGCTGCCTCAACACTGCTTACTTCAGAGACTACAACAACTTATGAACCGCCGACAGTTCCTCAAATCCTCGCTCGCCGCTGCCGCCGCGTGCTCCCTCTCGCGCTACGCCTCCGCAGAGCAGGCCGCCGCCTCGACACCCAAACCCTCCGCCGACGCCTGCATCTTCATCTGGCTTCCCGGCGGCGTCGCTCAAAGCGACACCTGGGACCCCAAAAAGCACACCCCCTATGAAAAGGGTATGAAAGGCTCCAAGCTCCTCGGCACCTGCCCCATCATCCCTACCAAGGCCGACGGGATTTCCTTTGGCGCCGGGCTTGAGACCATGGCGTCGCAGATGGACAAAGGCGCCGTCCTCCGCTCCCTCACCAACGCCACCAAGTTCGGGGCGGTCCACCTCAAGGCGCAGTACTACATGATGACCGGCTACCTTTTCCCCGCCGGCGTCAAAGCCCCCTCCGTCGGCGCGATGGTCGCCCGCGCACTCGGCCGCAAGCACCCGCTCGTCCCGGCGTACATCGACATCGGACGCGACATCAACACGTCCAACCAGGAATTCCTTTTCATCAACGAGTACTCCGGCCCCGGTTTCTATGGCCCGCGCTACGCCCCCTTCATGATCCCCGAGCCTGCGCAGGGCCTGGTCACCTTGGAAGCCGCAGCCAGCATGAAGCGCGACCGCCTGGATCGACGCCAGGCGTTTCTCAAGAACATCGTCGCCGCCTCACCGGCTGAGCTTCATGATTCGGAGAAAGCCGCCGAGTACATCAAGACAATGGAAGAGGCCCGCGCGATGATGGACTCGCCGGTGAAGAAAGCTTTTGATTTCGCCAAGGACGAGAAGCCCGAGACGATCAAAGCCTACGACGTCGGCCACCGCTTCGGGCACGGCTGCCTGCTCGCGCGACGGCTGGTCGAAGCCGGCGCTCGCTTCGTCCAGGTCGAATACCAGTACCAGCCCTTCGGCGGCTTCGACATGCACGAGAACGGGCGCGATCGCATGATCAAGATGAAGCAGCAGATCGACCGCCCGATCGGCACCCTCATCAAAGATCTGCATGAGCGCGGCCTGCTGGATAAGACACTAGTCGTGATCGCCACCGAATTCGGCCGAACCATCGCCAACCAGCCCGCCGCCGGTCGAGAGCCCGACGGCTTCGCCGAGACCGCCACCGGCGACACACTCACCATCGATAACGAAGCGATGTACGGCTTCCACGGCCACTTCTCCAGCTGCAACTCCATGGTCTTCTTCGGCGGCGGAATCAAAAAAGGCTACGCCCACGGCAAGACGAGCAACGAACACCCCATGCTCGCCGTCGAAAACCCCGTCACCCTCACCGACGTCCACGCCACCATCTTCAAAGCCCTCGGCATCCCCGCCAACCATCACTACACCACCGAAGGCCGCCCCTTCTTCGTCACCAAAGACGGCAAAGGAAAGGCGATCGATGCATTACTGGTATGATGTCTTATTTAACGAAGAATGGCGGCATCACGATACAGAATCCAGTTCTCGCCGGATGCCGAGTCGCATCTGCGGGCACTCACCGCCCGGCAGCAGCGAACAGTTCTGGAAAACGTGCAAGACAAGCTGACGTTTCAGCCGACCGTGCAGAGCCGAAACCGTAAACAGCTCCGCCCAAACCATCTCGCCACATGGGAGCTTCGCGTCGGCGATTTGCGGGTATATTACATCATCAGCAGCCCGGATTTCGTTTCAATTGTTGCCGTCGGCGTGAAGGTGCGGGACCGTGTGTACATCGGTGGTGAGGAGTTCGAGTTATGAAGAAGATCGATATCAATGCCGCCCTGGCCCCGCTGGCGGATTTCGCTCGCGATGCGGCCAAAGAACCTGTCTTGGTGACGCGCCGCGGGAAGCTCATCGCCGCCGTGATTCCTTTGCAGCACGATGATCTGGAATCGCTAAGCCTCAGTACCAATCCCCGCTTCGTGGAGTTGCTCGCTACTTCACGGGCGAGGCTGAAAAAAGAAGGCGGCATTCCGCTGGTGGAAATGTATAAGCGCCTCAACTTGAGACCGCGCCCGGGCCGACCGCGGAAGACAGGCCGCAAGAGTGCGGCGTGAGTGATCGCGGAGCGGCAACCGCGCTAGTGGGGAATCGGAAAACTCAAGTGCAGCTCCGCATGCCGGAGGTTGAGCTGGATCCATTGGTCGTGGCTCAGCTTGCCGAACATGGGGTTGATGAGTGTTGGCTCGCTGCTCTTAAGGCGGGTCATCGCCGCGCGGAAGTGTTCAAAGCCCTCATCGGTCGGCAGCTTCTCAATGCCGACGGTCCCTTCCGGCACGCCCCGAATCTTGATGCCGGCGGTGAAGCCCCTGGTGAGGATCACGTTGCGGAAGAGCCGGAAGAGCCAGCGCATCGGCGCGGGGGCTTTGAGAAATTCGGGATAGCCGTCAAACGCGAAGTTCGTCCAGGTCCCGAGGTGACCGAGCGTCTGGCCGAGGGTCCAGTTCCCATGCTGTTCAAGCTGCCCCGCCCGTTCCGCCGCCGCCAGGCGCTCCGCTTCCGCAATCGCTTCATCGATGCGGGTGAACTTCAGTTCGCGCCGCTGCCTTTTTTCCGCCTTCGCGCCCATGAACGGAAGTTAACGCGCCGCTCTCCCCGCGCAAAAAAAGAAGTTCCCGACCCGGTGGGATCGGGAACTTCAATCAAGTGCGAGAGAACTCCTCTCCGAATCCTCTCGCCAAAACACAACTCACTACCGAACGTTGATTGTCTGGTCGGTAGGCGGCACGCTGGTGGTGTGAGAGTGGCCGTGCGAGTGCGAATGAAGGCGATTACCCAGGCTCGAGACGTAATCGCGATTACCGCCGGCGAGACCGCCGAAGATCGCGAAGACCATGCCCGAAACCATCGACAGGAAGAGCATCCAGCCCACGCCGGGGCTGAGCTGAAGAATCGTCGGCATGAAGCCAAGGCGAACATGTCCGCCCGCGGCCGGCGCTGCGCCGCCATAAGTCATCGATGTGCCGATCGCAATCATGGACGTCAGCACGAGAACGAGCGGCACCGAAAGCGCCCACACCATGAAGCCGTGCACCCAGCCATGCCGATCGACCGGCTGCAACGCCGCAGCAACGCTGCCGCCAATGAAGTACGCAACCGCGGCCGTGATGACGCTCCAGATCAAAGCGCCAACGCCCCAGTTCACGTCACCTTGCGGGTTGTACAGGCCCACATGGCACCCGAACATCAGCGCATAAGACAACACCGAAAGCGAGATCGCCGCGATGGAACCGGCGAACACGCTGCCCCAGAACGAATGATAGTGACCAACCAGGCTCGGCTGATAGGCTCCGGTATTGGCGGTGCCGCTACTGCCGTAGTTCTCGGCAATGCCGCGATCGCCGGTAACTGTACCCGTCGTCAGCGAGGCGTTTTCGGATTGCATGACCATACGTCAACTCCTGGCCCGCAAGGGGACCGCAAAGGGGACGTCCTACGGTGCATCACCGCCGACTCCCTTCAGCGGGAACGAATTGTTGTGCAACTTAGCTTGTGCAACCGTTGTTCCAGAGCCGTCGCAATTCCAGAAATCGCGGGGGGGAATACATGAAATACCAGTTCAGGCTGATTGGCAAAATGAGATTTAACGCCTGCACCATCTCGCTGGTAGAATCAATGGCTCAAGCTCGCGGCAAGCTGTCGGACTCGTGGCCGGATGTCATGGCTCAGGCTGAGCTTATCGCTTCAGCAGACTGTGCGTTTTTTCATTACGATCAGCCGTTTACCTGCTAGCACAAGATGGATCCTTGGAATCACCCACCTATCTGGCACGCGATCAATGTCCACCTGCCGATCGCCTTGGCGTACCTCGGCCTGCCGCTGGTCTGCTGGCTGGCAATCACGCGCGGACGCAGCATGCAACTGCGCTGGTTCGCCGTCGTCTTCTACGCGGTCTTCACCGGTGCCGCCGCCTTCGCGATGATCACCGGCGAAGACGCGCTGGGGGAACTCAACTTCTCCCTCCTCTCGCAGCACGCCAGGGATCAGATTCGCCTGCACCAGACGCTCGCAAACAAGGTGTGGATCTTCGCCGCGGTTACCGCAGTTCTGCTGCTGCTGGGAAACCTTCCGCGCCGCTGGGCGCGGCAAACGTTTCTGACGCTGGCAACAGTCGTCGCCGTCACCAGCGCGGGATGGATGGTGGTGGTGGGTCACACCGGCGGCGTCTCGGTTTATGAAGAAGGCATGGGCACCGTTGCGATGCAATGGAAGCCAAAGGAATCCGGCGGCACGCGCCTGGCATCCGCCGCAACCACCGCCCCCGCGGGCGCGGTTTTGATTGCGCCGACGACGGCCCCGGGTTCCACAGTTGTCGTCACCACACAGCCTATCACCGTCGCGACGGTGGTTGCGCCGGGCATGCTCCCGCCCGTGAGTTACGACAAAGACATTCGCCCGATCATGGAGAGCAAGTGCGACAACTGCCACTCCGAGGGCGATGAGAAGGGTGAGTACAACACCACCAGCGTCGCCACGATGGCCAAGGCGGGCGAGAGCGGCATCCCGGGTATCGTGCCCGGTCATCCCGAGAAGAGCGCGCTGGTGCTGTACATCACCGGCGAGAAGACGCCGCGCATGCCCAAGAAGAAGCCGCCGCTGCCGGATGCGCAGATCGCGATGATCAAGCGGTGGGTTGCGGAGGGGGCGAAGGATGATTCGGAGGGGGCGACTCAGACTGCGGCCCAGCCGGAGAAGAAGGAACAAGCGCAGGGGAAACCTGCTTCACCGCCGACTCCGAAGGCTGCGGTGAACGAGAAGTCGCCAGTTAGTTCGGCAATAACAGCGACGACTGAGAACAAACCCTCACCCCCGACCTCTCCTGGAGGACCCGGCGAGGGAGGAGCACAAGCCAAGTCCCAACCCGCAAGTGCGCCTTCAACGCAGGCGGCGGCGGTCAGTCCGGCGTGGGATCCGGATGTACCGTGGAGCGCTGCCGAGGCGGCGGCGGTTCGGCGCTTTGAGCGGCTGAAGTATCTCCCCAAAGCGCCGGCGGTGCCGAAGGTTTCTGCGCCGACGACCAATCCGATCGACAACTTCATCGCCGCCCGGTGGGAAGCGCAGGCGGCGAGTGCGAAGGCGACGACGCAGCCGAAAGTCCCGGATGTTTGCGACGATAGCACCTTCGTCCGCCGCGCCTATCTCGATGTCGTCGGCTTCATCCCATCCGCGACCGAGGCGAGAAAATTCATTGAAGACAAAGATCCACAGAAGCGTGCGAAGCTCATCGACGCGCTGCTCTCGCGCAACGAGCAATACGCACAGAACTGGGCGCCGTTCTGGGAAGACGCCCTTTGCTCCAACGGCCTGCACCAGGGCGGCGTGGGAACCCACGGCAACTACCGCAAGTGGCTGCTCGACAGCTTCCGCACCAACAAGCCGTACGACCTGATGGTGCAGGAGCTGCTCGACCCGAAGGAGCCGGAGCATCCGGTGCGCTACGTGCTCAACGACACCCACGATCGCACCGTGCAGAGCGCGGCTGACACGGCGCAGGTCTTCCTCGGCACCGCGATCAAGTGCGCGAGCTGTCATAATCACTTTCAGAATGACGAATGGCCGCAGGCTCGCGCCGTCGCCTTCGCGGGTTACTTTCAGCAGAAGGACATGGAAATCGTCCGCTGCGAGCGCGGCACCGGAAAGTTCGTCCAAACGCACTTCATGTTCGACCTGCCCCACATGCCCGCCGACGCGCCGACGTCGCAGCCGTCGCGCATGAAGCAGGTGGCGCAGATGATCACCGACCCGAACAACCCTCGCTTCGCAAAGACGCTGGTGAATCGTCTGTGGAAGCGCTACATGGGGCTCGGCATGTTCGAGCCCGCCGACGACTTCCGCATGGACATCGCGCCGTCGCACCCGGAGCTGCTCGACTGGCTCGCCAATGACTTCATCCGCCATGGGTACAACCTCAAGCACACGATCCGCCTGATCCTCACGAGCCGCACCTATCAGCTCAAATTCGACCCGAAGCTTGCCGACAAGTTTGACGTCGAGAAGCCCGGCGAGCAGCGGTATTTTCGTTCCCCGCAGCTGCGCCGGTTGACCGAAGAGCAGTTGCTCGACAGCATCCACATCGCGGTGAACCAGAGAGAGCTCGGCGGCGACCGCGCGTTTGCCAACGACAGCTCGACGCCGCTCACGCGCTCCCTCGGCCGCCCTCCCACGCGCAACGAAGTGCAGACCGCCCGCCCCGATGACACTGCCGTAGTGCAGTCGCTCGAGCTGCTCAACGGACAGGAATATCACGATCGCGTGTACAAAGGTTCGCAGATCGCGTCGATGAGCGTGACCACGCAGCCGAGCAAGATCGTCGAGGACATGTACTGGAACGCCTACGGGCGCAAGCCGAGCGAGAAGGAGATGGAGGTCTCAACGCAGTACCTGAAGGGCGCGCCCAGGCCCGCGACGACGCAACCGGTGGAGATCGTCTTTCTCGATGATTCGATCCCGCCCGGCGCCACGCAGCAAGGCAAGTGGACGTTCGCCCCCGCGACCGCGCAGCCGGTCTTCAGCGGCAAGACCTCGCACACCGATGGCGAGACCGAGCCGGTGCCGACGCAGCACCTCTTCCACGGCACGCGCTTCGACGTGAACCCCACCGACGTTCTGTTCACGTACGTTTACCTCGACCCGCAGACCCTCCCGCAGGAAATCATGCTCCAGTTCCACGCCAACGGCGACTGGCGCCGCGCGTTCTGGGGAGCCGATGCCATTCCCTTCAAGCCGTCAGTCAACATGGGCGCGCTGCCAAAAGCCGGCGCGTGGGTGAGGCTGGAAGTGCCCGCCAGCAAGGTCGGCATCGACAAACCCACCACCCTCGCAGGCGTCAGCTTCGACCAGATGCTTGGCAAGGTCTACTGGGACAAGACCGGCATCACCAAAGGTCCCGCCGCCGTCGATCCCGAAACCATTGGCGACATGATCTGGGCCCTGCTCACCAGCCCGGAGTTTCAGTACATCCGCTGATGCGCCCATCGAGTCAGCGGAACGATTCGATGATGTGGATGATGCCCATGATGCAGCCGCACAACATGCTGACGGCCCCGATCGAGAAGCCGAGAATCATCAGCGCGATGAAGAAGCGCTCGCGGAGGCTGAGGGGGTAGTCGGGATGATCTTCGCGATGTCGACGAGCAGCGTCGACCCAGACAAGAAACAGCGACGCGGCAAGCGCCATATAGCCGCCGCCAACGGTGTACGCGAGAAGGCTGCCGCTCGGATCGTAATTGAACCCGGTGAGAAATCCGAAGATGCAGCCGATGCAGATGGCTGCGCCCACCTGCCAGCCTCGATCGCGTGAGGATTCGAGAAAGCGGGAGAGGAAATGTTCCATTGGCGAGCTCTTCTTCCACTTCTTCGCGATGTTCTCCGGGTGTCTCCCTTAACTCCGTGTTGAATCGAGCCGTTAGCGAAGTCTAGTCTAAAGCTGTACCGTCTCCCCGGATCGCACCGACTTCACCTCCGCCTCGACCAACTGAAGCGATCGCACGCCATCCTCCGCCGTCACCACAGTCGGCCGCTGCTTGCTCCTGACGCAAGTCAGGAAGTAGCGCAGCTCCGCCGTGTACCCATGTCCCGGCCCCGCGTCCACCGGCGTCGACTTGCCATTCTCAATCAGCAGCAGCGGCTGCTCGCGCGCCAGGTCAAAATCCGCGGTCGCAGTTTCAAAATTAACCGTGTAGCGCATCGAGAAGCCGAAGCCGTCTGTATACGCCCAGCCTCCCTCCGCGATCACGTGCGGGACGTTGTCGTAATGAAACTGCGTCGTCAGATGATCCACCTCGCCGCTGGTCTTCGTGTACCCGCGCGACGTGACCGCCCGAGGCATGCCGAAGAGGTACTGGACGAAATCCGTGTCGTGGATGTGCAGGTCCAGCGCCGCCCCGCCGGACATCTTCCCGTCCTTGTACCAACCCGCCGGCATCGATGCGACACGCCGGAAGGTGGCGCTAAACACCTTCCCATAGCGACCCTCGCTCACCGCCTGCTTCAGCCACGCCCACTGCGGCCAGAATCGCATGCACATCGCCGGCATGAAGAAGCCCTTCGCGCCGCGCGCCGCATCCGCGATCTGCTGCCCCTCGGCGCTGGTCCGCGCCAGCGGTTTCTCGCACAGCACATGCTTGCCGGATTGAAGAGCCGCCGTCGCGATCTCCACGTGCTGCGTCGTCGGCAGGCAGATGTCCACCACATCCACATCGCTCATCGACAGCAACTCCCGATAGTTCGTCGTCCCCTTGATCCGGTCCATCGGCAGCTTCGACAGTCCGCCCGCCAGAACGTTCCCGCCCGTGCCCGACAGATCCCCCGCCGCGCGCCGCGGATCGACGTCAGACACCGCCGTCACTTGCGCGATGTCGGCCAGCTCCTGATACGCCTCATAATGCGTTCGACCCATCATGCCCAAACCAATGATTCCCACTCGCATCATCTCTGTTTCTCCGTGGCACGGGCGCCTCGCCCGTGAGCTCTACATTCCCAAAACATCCGCAATTCCCCGCCACCATCCATTTCACATCTTCACAATCTTCTTCATGGCGTCGTGCGTTCGCTTCAGCAGCGTCTCATCCGGCGGCATCATCTCCGCCGTCAACGTCTTGTCGTAACCAATCCGCCGCAGCGCCGCCATCGTCGCCGCCCACGGCACGTCGCCCGCCAGCAGATCGCAGAAACCTGTGATGTTGCCGATCGAATGTTTAAAATCCTTCACGTGCACCCGCTTGATGCGCTTCCCCAGGATCTCAATCCAGTGCGGCGGATGCTGGTGATACCCCAGCACGTTGCCCACGTCGAAATAAACGCCCACCCGCGCCGAACCAATCGAATCGATGAAATCCCGCAACTCCACCGGCGAATAAAACATCCCGTTCCAAACATTCTCCAGGCACAGGTCCACCCCTGCCTTCTCCGCCACAGCGCCCAACCGCTTCGCCGCCTCGCGCGCCCACTTCACCGCGTCGTCATATTTCGCCGGCCCATAGTGCACGTCCCACGGAATCTTCACCGCCCCCGGCACCATCAGCATCGCCTTGGCCCCCAGCCAAGCCGCGCGCTCCAGCGCCGCCGCGTGAAGCTGGATCGACTTCTCCCGAATCTCCGGGTTTGGATCCGTTGGACTGCACCCCCACGACAGCCCGCACGCCAGCGTCTCCAGCTTGATCTCGTGCGTCTCTGCCATTTTCCGGTAAGAGTTTACCGTCGGCTGATCCGTGTCCACCGCTAGAACCCCACCGGTCGAGCACGCCAACTCAATCCCATCAAACCCCGCGGCCTTCGCTTCGCCGATCGCTTCCTCAACCGGCCGCTCGTTCGACAGCCCGTCCCTCACCGACCAATAGGAGATGCAGAGATTCATGTCGTTGCTTTTAATGATGATTCGGTAGTTGTTGCGTCAGGAAGTTCAGCGCCGGCCCGAGGTTGATCCGGTGGCGGCCCTCAAAATAATCCGCCTGGAGATCCTGCTCCGCGCCAAGCACCCGCCACGCTTTCCGCGCCCGCTCCACCGTCTGCTTCACCGGCTCGATCGGGAAAATGTCATCGTGCGTCCCCGCCTGCACCAGCACCGGCCGCGGCGCCAAGAGCGCCGCCACGTCCGAGAGCTCACCCAGCTTCAGCAGCCCCGGCACAAAATTGCACGTGCAGTGGAAGATATCCAGCACCGAATGCCGCCAGTCGCAGAAGTACCCTGAGATCACCGCCGCCTTCACCCGCTGATCCATCGCCGCCGAGAAGAACGCGTTCATTCCTCCCCCGGAGATCCCCATCGTCGCGACGCTGCCCATATCCACTTCCGGCCGCGTCGCCAGGTAATCCAGCGTGCGGATGTTGTCGAGCACGCGCAGCCCCGCGATCGATTTACCCAGCATGATCGCGTACGTGTTCCCGCCATGGCACGTCGCGTTCAACCGCCACGCGCTGGCGTTTTTATAAGAATGCTGTCGCTCGCCAAAGCCCGAAATCTCCGGCGCAGCCACCACGAACCCCGCCTCCGCCAGCCCACACCCAAAGTCATTGTGATAACCGTCCGGCGTCTTCCGCTCCGAACCGTCCTCCCACAACCCCACGATATCCTTCACGCCGTAACCATGACCATTCAGCGCCAGCACCACCGGCCGGGGCTTATTCGTCGGCGACTTGGGAATGAGCAGGTAGAGCGGCAACTCCGAATGCGCCGACGTGCGGATCACGATCCGCTCCCGCACATACGTCCCCCGATCCACCGTCTCAATCACCAGAGGGTTCGGCGCAATCGCCGGCGTATCCAAAAATCCCAGGCAGTTCCCCAGCGCCGATCGTGTGCGCGCGTGCCACGCCTGCGCCTGCTCCTTCGTCGTCGCATCAAACGACGGGCGCGCGGCGCGGTTCATCGCATCCATGAGTGCAATCGGATCAAACTCGTAGCTCGTGTCTGCACGATCCGGCATGAGATCAAAGAGTTTCGCCGAAACACGTCATCATGAGAAGAGGCTCGCAATACACCGGCCGCCGGATCCAACGCGTCCCTCTGTGTGTCCAAGGCTAAGTTAAAGGTGCGCCACGTGACACGGGAATCCTGCCCGTGCGCTGTGCCCATGAGTGAACCAAAGTCCCTTTCAACAGACGCCATTCCCTCAGCGGACATACTTCTCCAGCAACCGAATCTTCTCCCGAGTCATCGCCACGCTGTCATTGCACATCACATCCAGCCGCAGCGCGTGATTCAGCCAAGGCGTCCGCTCATACATCTCTGCCGCCCCCCGCGCATTCTCCAGCTCCTCGGCAGCAATTTCCTTCATCTGCGCCGCATCCTTCTTCCCCTCCCGCTCGCGCAGGAATCGAATCGTGTTCGTCGTAGCCCGCAACGTCCGATACAGGTACTCGCCCATCGCCTGCTGTTCCCGCACCTCTTCATCCTCAATCGCGCCCAGTCCGCGCAGGATTTCGTATCCCTCCCTCGCAAGCTTCATCGCCATCGCGAACTCCCGCTCCACAATCTCCACCGGCGGATCATTCCCCAGCTGCGCCAGCGCATGCAGCGTCAGATCATCCTTCGCTGCCACGCGCTGCTTGCTGAACGAATACTCCCCTTCCGCCAGGTAAAACAGGTTCGCCCGAAACACCTCCGGCATCTCCCCTTCCCAAACCGGTAGCGGATGCGCCGGCCCCATAAACGCCGGCCCGATGTAATACCCCCCCGTCGTCATGACAGGAAGATGCCCCAGCGCCTCATCAAATTTCTTCCATCCCGCCAGCACTTTCTCCGCATGCTCCCCCACCGCCTCCCGCGCAGTCTCCAGCGCCGCCTGCTCTCCTTCAAACGCTGAATCCCACCGCGCCTTGAACGCCACCCGCTCCGCCACCGAATCAAACATCCCAATAAAGCCCCACCGCTGAAGCACCCCATCGGGCTTCAACTCCCGCAGGCTCTGCCACATCCGCGCATTGCGCGTGATCCCCGGCACATACGGCATGTGCAGCAGCTCGACTCCATGGCTCGTCTCGCACTTCACGAACACCCGCTTCGCCTGGTAATGGCATCGCTGCACCTGCTTCGTGATTCGCGCTGACGCCTTCTCCGCCTCCACCGTGTAATCCCAAATCAGCTTCTGGTAGCCCTCTTTCTGAATCACCTCGTCCTTATCCACCTCGCTCAAAAACGTCACGTTCCGCGGCAGCCGATCGATCATCGCCATCTCCGTCGGCTCCTTTGCCCAGAAGAACTGCGCGCTGTAAGGCCACGCCATCACCCTCGTTTTCGGATTGACCTTCTGCACCGAATCCGCCGTCACCTTCAGCAGCTTCGCGATCACATCCTCCGCCACCTTTCCCTTGCACTGCGCGCAGTTCGTCTCTCCTATCGCCGCATCCGCCGCCCGCATAAAGCAGTGGTAATACGACTCGCCGCCGATGATCAGGATCGTCCCTCTCAGGAGTGGTGCATGCTTGTAAACGTTCCCCACGGCCTCGGCATGAAACGCCAGCGCATCTTCATTCGATGAACACAAGCAGTGCAGATCATGCTGCCCCCATGCCAACTTTGACCCGCGCACCTCCGGCTTGCGTTTGAACACCTCATGATCCGCCCGCAGCTTCGGCCCCACCACGCACCAGTAAAACTGAATCCCATACACCGCCGCCCGCTCCGTCGCCTCCTTTAACATCTGCAAATGCTTCGCTGCCTCCGGATGATGCAGCTCCGCCAGCCGGGTCTCGGTCGCATATACCAGCAGGTCTCCGTAGATCAGCATCCCATTCACCCCCTGGTGCGCCAGCGACCGAAACACCTCATCCCCCAGATACTCCGCCGAAAAATCCGGCACCGCATAATTCGCCCCCCAACTCGGCGGCGCAATCTGCACCTCCCAGGCCGGCTCCCGCACCGTCTCCCCCAACGGCAACGTCTCCCCCCGCCGCAGCGCATGCTCAACCGAAACCCACCCCGCCCACAGCGCAGATGCATCCGCTCCATGCACCTCAATCCTCCCCTCCCCCACCACAATCCGAAACCCCTTCGGCGACGACCCCACCTCCAGCAGCACCACATTCTCTGCGCGCTCAGCAACATCTACACCCAACCGCTTCAGAAAATCCTGAGCATCCTCCGCCACCAACTTCTCCACCGCCGTCTCCCGCGCCGTCTGCACGCACCACACCCCCGCCAGCAATCCCTCCCGCCGCTGAACGTTTCGATGCGCATCCCTCCTCCGCACCACCAGCGCATTAGCATTCATCCCCCGCAACAGCTCCCGCCGAAACAGCGAATGATGCATCATGCCCGCACCCGCAATAAAAACAGGGGCGACACCGCAAATGTCGCCCCTGCACAAAATACTTTCACCGCTAGAGCAACGCGCGCTCGCATGTAGTGCGTCGTGGTGATCGCCTCAGCGCGTCATCCTGAGCGGTACCCCGCGAAGGATCTGCCTTGAACACTATCGGTGCCAGATGCTTCGGAGTACCTCAGCATGACACCACCCCTCTCCTTTTGACGCTACACGCGCGGGCGCGCCGCTCTAGCCGCAGGGCTACGCCCTGCGCATCTTCACCCAACTCCATCAGACTAGATCAACGGTTCCTTCCCCGGTTGCGGCACCGGCGGAACTTCCCTCTTCCCAAACTCCATCGTCTCCTGCGGCCAAATCGACAATGTCGACTTCATCGCCTGATCCCAAGTCACCTTCTTCCCCGTGTACGCGCTCATCCGCCCCATGATCGCCGTC
>DASVUC010000053.1:0-8020 GCA_036387255.1 Tepidisphaeraceae bacterium
TTCTTCCCCATCTTCAGCGATGTCCGCGCCCGTTCGTGTTCCAGATAGGCTTCAATCGCTTCACGGATCGTGACCAGCTTTGTCGGACGCGCTGGGATGAACGAAGCAGGGATGACGCCTGCGCTGATCAGCTTCGCGATCAGGTCAGCGTGTGATTCAGGCTTCTGCTGCGCGGATCGAACGAAGTCGTTCTGATGCTGTTCCTGAAGGATCGCTTCGCCCCGAGCAGCGCCGACCTTCGCGCCGCGTTCGTTCTCTTCCAGTTCCTTCAGGTCGATCCAGACTGGTTCGGAATAGTTCGGCCGCTGCTCGACGCGTCCGACATAGACAGCTTCCAGTCGCGGCCGAAGGTTCGACCAGTCCTGACGGATCGCGTCGAACTGCTTCTGTTTCAGGACGGCTTCGGCGAAGACATCTGACGGACAGTTCCCCGCGTTGTAATCAGCCGACCAGTAGAAGGAAGCTTCGACTGGCTGACCTGCTTTGTTCAGCTTCTTCCCGATGCGAAGCATCCATCGATTCAGGCTGCTGTTCCACTTCGGTTCCCGATACTTCGCGGCCGTGTTCTTCACTGCTGTCTTCATCGCTGCTTCCCTTCGTGTAATGACCGTGTAATTCGTTCTTGTGGGTTTAGGATTTACACGGAAATTACACGGTCTGGAAGCCCGAATTACACGGTTTGACCCGTTTACACGGTCATCAGCGCATGAAAAAACCCCTGTTTTTTAGGGGTTTTTGAACTGGGGTACTAGGATTCGAACCTAGACAAAGTGATCCAGAGTCACTTGTGCTGCCGTTACACCATACCCCAAATGCTGCTGCTCATCGTAAGTACGTCAAAAACCGTGTCAAGGTTGGCTCCGCCCGCGCGTGCCGATCAGCACCAGCAAGCAACGTCGGGCTCATCCATCGCCGCCACGTCGACCACCCCATCTTAGATGTCGAAGTACATGCAGAACTCAAACGGGTGCGGCCGCATCCGAATCGCGTCCACCTCGTTCTCCCGCTTGTACTTGATCCAGTAGTGAATCACATCTGCCGTGAACACGTCCCCCTTCAACAGAAACTCGTGATCGTTCTCCAGCTCATCGCACGCCTCTTCCAACGAGCCCGGCGCAAAGCCAATCTTTTCATACTCCGCCGCCGAAAGGTGATAAATGTCCTTGTCCATCGGATCACCCGGATCGATCTTGTTCTCAATCCCATCAATCGCCGCCATTGTCATCGCGCTGAACGCCAGATAGGGATTGCACGATGAATCCGGACAGCGGAACTCAATCCGCTTCGTCTTCGGATTATCGCTGTACATCGGAATCCGAATCGCCGCCGAACGATTCCGCGACGAATACACCAGGTTCACCGGCGCCTCATACCCCGGCACCAGCCGCTTGTAAGAATTCGTCGTCGGATTGCACAGCGCACACAGCGCCCGCGCATGCTTCAAAATCCCGCCAATCGCATGCAGCCCCATCTCGCTCAGCCCCGCATACTTGTTCCCCGCAAACAGCGGCTTGGTCCCCTTCCACAATGAAAAGTGCACGTGCATCCCCGACCCATTGTCCTGGAACAGCGGCTTCGGCATGAACGTCACCGTCTTCCCGTGCCGGTGCGCCACGTTCTTGCACACGTACTTGTACATCATCACGTTGTCCGCCATCGTCACGAGATCCTGGTACCGCATGTCGATCTCGCACTGCCCACCGGTCGCCACTTCGTGGTGGTGCGCCTCAACCGGAATCCCCAGCTCCATCAGCGTCGCCACCATCTCGCTCCGAATGTTTTGCATCGAATCCATCGGCGGCGTCGGAAAGTAACCCTCCTTCAGCCGGATCTTGTGACCCAGATTCGTCACATCCTCATCCCCGCGCCCCCACACCCCTTCGCGTGATCCGACGTGATACTTCGCAAAGTTAATCCCCTGGTCGTACCAAGCGTAGTCGAAGATGAAGAACTCCAGCTCCGGCCCGAACATCGCGCGGTCCGCGATCTTGCTCTTCCGCAGATACTCCACCGTCTTGCGCGCAATCGAACGCGGGTCGCGAGAATATTCCTTCTTCGTAATCGGATCCCGCACGTCGCAGATGATCGACAACGTCGTGTGCTGAAGAAACGGATCGATCTTCGCCGTATCCGCCACCGGCACCAGCAGCATGTCGGATTCGTTGATCGCCTGCCAGCCGCGAATCGATGAGCCGTCGAACCCAAAGCCGTTCTCGAAACTCTCCGGCGTGAGCTCGGAAATCGGGCAAGTCGTATGCTGCCACAGGCCGGGGAAATCCATGAACCGAAGGTCAATGAACTGAACATTCTTGGACTTCACCAGCTTGAGCACATCTTGCGGCGTCATGGATTCTCCGTGGGGTTTCATGTCGGTGCGGAGTCTACCACGGGAATCCGGTGCGGTAACGCGGCCCAGCGCGGCCGGAAGAAAAAGAACCGGCGTGCAAAATTCCGCCCTGATCCCCTGAAAGAATTTCAGATTTGCTCAGGCGGAAGCTAAAGTTACTTCGTGCTTACGCTGCTCGTTTTACAAGGTCCCGACAAAGGCCGCCGCTTCGAGCTCCCCGACGCCCCCGCGCTCCTCGGCCGCGACTCGCGCCAAATCCCTCTCGAAGACAACACCGTCTCCCGACGACACGCCGAGCTCAATCCCAGCGAGGAAGGCTGGCTCCTCCGCGACCTCGGCTCCTCCAACGGCACCTACATCAACGGCCGACGCGTCACCAACCGCTACGCCCTCAAGCTCGGCGACCAGATTCGCGTCGGTCGAACCCTCATGGTCTTCGGCTCCCAACCCGGCGTCACCCGCGCCCGCGGCGACGTCGTCACCCTCGCCGGCGAAGAAGCCGGCATGGACGCCTCCATCATGCACACCGTCGCCAGCAACGAAGACTCCATGGTCCTGGCCGTCCCCGAACCCGCCGCCGCGGCCATGAACAATCTAAAAATCCTCTATCAGCTCGGGGCGGCGCTGGGGTCTTCGTTTGATATTGATCATGTGCTGGATGTGGTGATGGATTTGGTGTTT
Organism: Tepidisphaeraceae bacterium; assembly: GCA_036387255.1. Classification (GTDB taxonomy): domain Bacteria; phylum Planctomycetota; class Phycisphaerae; order Tepidisphaerales; family Tepidisphaeraceae; genus DASVUC01. The sequence goes on from DASVUC010000053.1 coordinate 3,029, forward strand.
GAGCATGTGAAGGCGGATCGGGGGATTATTCTGCTCAATGACGAGCGCACCAGGGAACTGGTTCCGAAGGTGGTGCGGACTCGGGAGGAGCGGGAGACTAAGAAGAAGAATGAGGATACCGGTGGGCCGTTGAGTTTGGATTTGCAGGCTGGGAGTTCTTCGGGGAATGGGCAGGAGAAGATTCATGCGTCGCGGACGATCATCAATCACGTGATGGAGACGGGCGAAGGGGTGCTGTCATCCAATGCGATGGCGGATAAGCGGTTTTCCAAGTCGAAGAGCGTGCATGATCTGGGGATTCGCTCGACGCTTTGTGTGCCGATCAAGGCGCATCGGCTGGATGGGAAGGCGGGGGATGAGGTTTTGGGGGTTATTTACATCGATAGCTCGGTGAAGAATTACACCTACGCGCCGGATCAGCTTCGCTTGCTCACAGCAATTGGCTATCAGGCGGGGTTGGCGCTTCAGAATGCGAAGCTGTTTCAGCAGGCGGTGCAGGCGGAACGTCTCGCGGCCATCGGTGAAACCACCGCTGCGCTGTCGCATTCGATCAAGAACATTCTTCAGGCGCTGCGCGGGGGGGCGGACGTGGTGGAGATCGGGCTTCGGGCGAACAATCTGCCTCAGGTTTCCAAGGGGTGGCGGATTGCGGATCGGAACCTGGAGCGGATTTACAACCTGACGACGAACCTGCTGGCGTATTCGCGGCCGCGGGAGCCGAAGCTGGAGCCGATCAATCCTCGGCGGCTGGTGGAGGATTGCGTGGAGCTGGTGGCTGCGGGCGCGAATGAGAAGGGTGTGATGGTGGTGGCGGATGTGGAGCGGGACATGCCGCCGGTGCCGCTGGATTCGGATGGCATCCACCAGGTGATCATGAACCTGCTGAGCAATGCCGTGGACGCCGTTGAGCCGCAGAAGGGTTTGATCCGGGTAGTTTGCCGGTATGAGCCGGAGGAGAAGAGTGCCTGCCTGGAGGTCATCGACAACGGCAAAGGCATCCCCCCCGGCATGATGAAACACGTCTTCGAACTCTTCCACTCCACCAAAGGCAACCGCGGCACAGGCCTGGGCTTGGCCGTCGCCAAGAAGATCATTGACGAACACGACGGGTCGATCTCGGTGAAGAGCACCCTTGGCGAGGGTACGGTGTTCACGGTGCGGCTGCCGGTGTTTCATGTGGCGATGGGCGATCCGAGCCACACGCATGGGCCGGCGAGATAAAGGGGGAGAGAGCTATCAGCGATCAGCTGTCAGCCAGAGGGAGAGGGAGAGACCGCGAACGCGCGGTGGCGCAAAGGGGCCGCGAAGGGAGAATGACGAGCGATGAATTTTAGCTGCTCTTGAAACTTTGGGAGAATCTATGTCTCAAGCTCAATCGCCAAGCACGGAATATACGGTCGCGTTTGTGGGCTTCGCGCCGGCGGATCAACTGGTCGAGGCGGAGGTGAGCTCGCCGCTGCTGGATGCGGAGCTGCATCCGGAGGGAACGGCGCGGGTTCAGATCACGACGGAGACGGTCGAGCTGAAACCGAAGCCTCGCTTTTCACTGAGTTCGTTTCTCCTTGAATCGCTGCGGAATTTGTTCGGAGACAGGCGATGATTCGCGAGGCGCTGCTCGCGCAGCTGCCGCAGGACCGCGCGAACTGGAAGAGCGGCAAAGCAGACGCCGGCGACGCGGCGTCGATCCTGAAACGTGTGAAGCTGGCGCATGTGGCGCTTCAAGAGAAGCGGGCCGTGGGCGCGGATGAGATCGAGATGATGCGCAGTCACATGTCGCCGCAGCAGTTCGAGAATTTCATGGCCGCCCAGGATCCCCTGGAGATGCGCAGCGGGTTCGCGGTGGTGCTCAAGGTGCCTTGGGACCGGGAGCACCATGTTCTGGTGCACTTTCGGGATGGGGCTTATCTGAAGATCACGCGAGAATGAGCGGGATTCACCGGCGTCTCTGACCACTCGACCAAAGGCACCCGGACACGGGGCTGGGCTTGGCCGTAGCGAAGAAGATCGTGGATGAACATGGCGTGGCATCTCGTTCAAGAGCACCGTCGGCGAAGGGCGAGGTTCACGGTGCGGCTGCCGGTGTTCCATGTGGCGATGGGTGATCCGAGCCACACGCATGGGCCGGCGAGATAGCAAAGGTTGCCGCCTCTCTCGTTGATCCGTTATCACGTGCAGCAAGTCGCTGCGGTTGCTAGAATCGGAGTATGGTTCGTCACGTCGACGCTATTTTCAGCAAGGGGAGCTTTCAGCCAGTAGAGCCGGTGGCGTTGCCGGAGGGAACGCGGGTGCACTTGCGTTGAAGAGCAGGCGGGCAAGGCTGCCGGAGCGCCCGCCACGATACGCACGCCGCGGCTGATGAGTAGAGGCGCTGCCGCTAATTTTGTGATGGTAGTGCGGGAGACCCACGATGTGGGCATATGACCAACTGCGTCTCGATTCGCTGCCGTGATGTTACCTGAGCGCTCTAGCCTGTCTTAGTCCTTCAGCCTTCTGACGTTCAGCCGCGCGCGACTGTAGCTTCAATGTCAGTGAGCTCGTTCGCCGCCGCCTCATGCACACGCTCCCAATGAGCATAAAATGGAGTGTTGGCGACTGATTGAGCACAGTTATTTAGATAGCGAAGAAATGCTCTGCCACGTAAGAGGCGGTCGCCGATTGAATCCACAAGTTTGATTTCACCAGATGCGCTCGGGTCGATAATCGGCGTGTCAACCACTACTGCATCACGATACTCAAAACGGACAATCAGGTCCGAGATGTGGTAGTGACCGAGCGCAGTCAGTCGAAGGTTTATGTTGGTCCCAGGCCACTCGTCGTTAAAGTTGTCGTCCTCGACCAGCCGCTTGGCGAAGAGAAACTGAAGGGTCGTCTCAATCGCGTCCGGCGTGAAGCTGTAGTTGCCCACGAGAGCAGCGACCTCCGCGTAGGAGGTGAAACCCAGATCCGCCGTCTCGCGTGAGCCTTTTGACAAATGGAACAGGCAAATGGGACGGAGAAAGTGGTCGATGGGGTCGGCATGCTCTATCTCGAACAGATTTACCAGAGGCGATCTTGCTGGGTCGAAGTAAAGGCTTGCGCCATAAAGTAGCGCGCGGAGTGCTTGGTGGTGCGTGACATAATAGGTTCCACTCTCCCTAATGCCCTCAATCATTTCGGCCGTATCCAGATGCCAACTTGTTATCGTTGCGCCTACTCGGAAGAGCACATCCCGAAGGTTTCCATTGGAGACAGATTCGAAGAGCGTTACCAAGTCTTTGTCCCGACGGACGGAGTCCGACAATGCGCGGAAAAGAGCTGAAACTTCACTGCCTTCCTGCGCAATCGCTTTTGATAGCGCCTCACTGCCGCGCGGGGGCGGCTTCTCACCAGCAGCGATCTTGCTGCAATATTCAAAACGACGCTTGAGGAACAAGGCTGTCGGTGGTGGGTAAACCTGGATGAGTCTCGGCGCGATCGAATCTAGCACGCCTAGGTTACGCGATCTCTGAAACGTGCCAGGGCGCAGACAAATGAAGTCGATGGCCGCCCAGTCGCGCGCAATAGACGAAGCAATCAGAAAAGCCTCTTCTTGCAGATCTCCGCGTTTGTCCAAGTTGTCAAAGTAGATGGCGATAGACTTGCCATGGCTTCCACGTATGAGCTGAGTAACTAACTTGAGGTAGTGATGTACATTTCTCGTCTGTTCCTCCAGATAGTCTAGCTCCGCCTCCTTAAACCTCTGTTCATCGCCGGCATCTAGATAAAGCTTCGCACGGGGTGTCTTCCGGAACTGGTTCAGCTGTGCGCGCAGTGCGGCTCGAACAACGTCGTCCGCGCTGACATCGATTCCATATCTTTCGTGAAGTTGGTCTCGGACGGCGTCATAGACGAAAGCTGCGACCTCTCCCTTCGTGCGAGGGCGGTCAAGGAAGTCAATGTCAATCTGAATATACTTACGAAGCGTCTGTTCCGCCGCGATCACCTTCAGGTATTTGATGAAGGTAGATTTTCCGCGGCCGATTCGACCTAAGAGGATGACCGGACGCTCAGGACGCGGCGGGTTCTTAAGCAACTCCGTCATCTGCGAAGCATGAACCTTTTCGTAAGCTGCGGTGTCCTCCGCGGATCGGTCCCACAACAGCTGTGCAGCAAGCCCCGTGTTCTTATCATGCCCGACCGGCGGAACATAACACTCCTCAAAGAACGTCTTGCTGGCTTCGTTGTTGTTAACTTCGTCCCAGATGTATTGAATGCTCGTTGCGTGCTGGTTGCGTATATCGCTGCCTTCTCGCCTCACGGGATATTGCGGCACCGTCTGGGCTAATTTCGCCGGTGCCGGTTGATGGCGTGTATCTACCAATAAGAGGTGAGGCTTATTCACCTGCACCATAAGCGGCGAGAAACAGTTCCAGAACAACTCGAAGCGATCGGAAATCGCTCGGAGTGACTCGAAAACGATCACGTTACGCTCAGCGAGCAAAGCGCCCTCAACCGCAGTTAGCATCAAGAGCCATTGTTGTCCATTCGAAATTACTGTGTACCGCGCGCCGACGCTGTTGGCGTAGGTAACGCCCTGTTGCATTGCCTTATGCGCATCGGGGCACTTATCGGAGATCAACTGGAAGGGAACAGCGCGCCCCGGATAAGGCTCGCGGTCGGGGAGAAGAAATGTTGCGCCCACCTTCTTCGCCTCAAGAACAAGCGTCCGTCCTCCCTTGGTGTGAAGGATGTAGTCTGCATAGCCTTCGTTCTTAACGTGCGGCTCCGTGAGCACGAAGTTGCGGTCCCACTTCAGCACATCGAACAGGATCGCGTCGATCATCCGCATCCGGGTCGTGTCTTCGTTCAATTTTGGATCGACGAGAACATTGTCCATCCAGCGGTTGTACGCGAGGTATGCCTCATCTGAAATCCAGGTCGCGTCAGCCATGCTTCTGAGACTACCGCGAAACCATAGTCCCGTGTAGTGCGATGCAGTGCTGAAGAAAGAAACTCTAGCCGCCGCAAAGCAAT
>DASVUC010000054.1:0-22894 GCA_036387255.1 Tepidisphaeraceae bacterium
CTTGTACGAGCTCCCAAACCGGCAGACGTTAAATCGGTCCCCCTCATTCAGACTCCGCAGACAGAGCTCCAGCGCCCGCGTCGCTTGCTCGATCGATTCACCTTCCATCGACCCCGAACAGTCCACCACAAAGCAAACCTCGGTCGGCTCCGTCTCCGTCCGAACCTCGAACTCCGGATGAAACGTCACCGCCAGGTAATGCGCCCCGTCCAACCCACGCTCCGCAACCACCGTCGGCTCCCCCGTCCGCTTCAGCTTCAATTTCAGCACCACATCCCGATCCATCGCCGCCACGTCACCGGCGAACTCGATCTGCGTTGACCCATCCTCTCGCTCCGCAAACATCAGCGAGTGTGAAGGCGAAGTCACCTCCGCCAGGGGCAAATCCCCCTCCAGCGTCACCTCCATCGTCAGCCCATAAGGCACCCAGAAATCCCGCGGCGGATTCAGCGCCGCATCCGCCATCGCCGCATCCAGCGCCGTGCTCCCCGTGCTCGTCACATACCGCGGCGCCACCGTCGTCGGATACGCCAGCCGAATCTCCCCGTCCACCACCTCCAGTTCCGCGACATACGTCAGGCGAACCGTCACCGCCTGCCTCGGCTTCAAGTTCCCCACCGCCACCGTAAACACGTCCGGCCGCTCCGCATCCAACAGATACGCCCCCTCACCTTCCCGCACCGCACGGTCATATTTCTCCGTCGCCACGTCGGTCTCTTCGACGGTCCCCGTCAGCACCCGGTCCCCCAGTAGAATCTCAAATCCACACACCGCCGCGTTCTCAGGCAGCGGAAACGTATAAACCGCCTCGATCGCGCGCCGTTCCATATTCACATAGGTCTGCTCCACCACCGTTCTGTGCGACAGCGCCGACACCCACGACCGATACCGCACCCCGCGCAGGGCGACCGCCGCGTTATCCCGTGTCCGCAATCCGTACTCCTCAGCGACGATCGACATATCGGCTCCTTTCCGGCTGCTCGCCGGCGCTAGTGTTCACTCATGCTCAACCTCGTTCTCCAACATCCGCTGCACCACATCCCGGATAGCCAGCAGCTTGCTTACGTCCGGATGCCGAGATGCATCAAAGTGCAGCTCCACGCCATCCGCTACGCTCACCCGCGTCCAAAGCTTCGCCGTCATTACCGGCCGAGACCGCGCATGCGCCTTCGCTGGCGGCGGTGGGGGGGTCTCAGCACCCGCACCGCTGAAGATCTTCGTGATCCCATCCAACGAATGTCCGGCCGACTGAAGCTCGTGAATCTTCTTCAGCCGCTCCAGGTGCTCCCGGTCGTAGTGATTCCCACGACCCACCCCACGCGGCGCCGGCACCAACTGCCGCTGGATGTAAAACCGAATCGCCCGCGGACTAAAACCCGTCGCCCGGGAAAGATCCTCCAGACTGAACTCTTCAATTGTCACAGAGACAATGTAACAGTTACTGTCAAATTATGTCAACAAGAAAACTGACTCACTCCCTCCCCCGTACCCGGGAGAGGGCGGGGGTGAGGGTTTAACTTATGTTGGAGAAGCTTCCCTGGCCCCCGATTAACCCTACTCCCCGAACGAGACTTTCGTCTTCACCCGCTCAATCGCCGCCTGCAACTGATCCACCGTGATCGGTTTCACCAGGTGCTCCGCAAACCCACCATTCAACGATTTCTCTACCTCTTCCGAATCCCCATACCCGCTGACCGCGATCCCGTGAATCGGTCGAACCGCCAGCATTTCCTTCAGCAGCGCATGTCCATCCCCGTCCGGCAGCCCGATATCGCTGATCAGCAGGTGAAACTTCTTCTCATTGGCCGCCGCCAGCGCAGTCGTTACGCTGTTGGCCGTCGTCACCTCATGCCCCAGAAGCTTCAGGAGCCTCGAAATCGCGCGACAAGTGTCGTCGTGGTCGTCAACGTAGAGGATGTTCATCTGGGTATTCATCAAGGGGCGCGACGGCACCCCGAAGGCCGTGGCGAGCAGGGCGAGATTATCAAATTCCGCAGCCGAAACAACTGAATTATCGATGAGCGTAGGAAAACCTTAACGCCTTTAAGCTTATGTGACTTGTCTGATATACAATTCCCCCAGCACGATTGAAGACAGGCAATGTGGAGGTGTTTTGGCTGAGCTTAACCGTACGGAATTAACCGTCCACCAGGAAAAGGCGGTCCTTGTTGGCGTCATTCTTCCCACCTCCACTGCCGATCCGCGGGACCCGCTCGGGGAACTTGGGTCCCTCGCCAAGACCGCCGGCGCACGCGTCGTCGGACAGATCATCCAGCGCCGCCATCGCGTCGATGCCACCACCTACATCGGCTCCGGCAAGGCCGGTCAGATCGCGCAGCTCGCCAAGAAAACCGATGCCGACGTCGTCATTTTCGACAACGATCTCTCCCCGGCACAGATCGGCGCTCTCGAAAAACTCATCAACCAGGAAGCCGGCCGCAAACGCGGCGAAGAGGGCATCAAGGTTCTCGACCGCTCAGAGCTGATCCTGGACATCTTTGCCACCCGCGCCCAGACCCACGAAGCCAAGCTTCAGGTCGAGCTGGCGCAGATGGAATACACCTACCCGCGCCTCGCCCGCATGTGGGGCCACCTCGAGCGCATCGCCGGACAATCCGGTGGCCTCGGTATCGGCACCCGTGGCCCGGGTGAAACGCAGCTCGAAACCGACCGCCGAATCGTCCGCAAGCGCATCTCTGACCTGAAGCACGAGATCTCCAAGATCCAGGATCGAAAGAGCCGGCTCGTCGCCCAGCGCACCCGCGAGCATTTCACCGTCTGCATCGTCGGATATACCAACGCCGGCAAGTCCACCCTCTTCAACACCCTCACCGCCGCCGGCACCTACGCCGACAACAAGCTCTTCGCCACCCTCGACACCAAGACCCGGGCCTGGAAACTCGAGCGCGGCACCGAAGTCCTCATCTCCGACACCGTCGGATTCGTCCGCGACCTCCCGCACAACCTCGTCGCCAGCTTCAAAGCCACCCTCGAGGAAGCTGTTCACGCGGACCTCCTTCTCCACGTCCTCGATGTCGGCCACCCCCACGCCCAGCAGCAGTTCGATTCTGTCCACCAGGTCCTGGAAGAAATTGGCGTCAAGGGCAAACCCGAACTCCTCCTCCTCAACAAGATCGACACCGACGAGGGCGAGGATAATTTCCCCTACTGGCGCAACCTCTATCACGACGCCATTCCCATCTCAGCCAGGACCGGCCGGGGCCTCGATCAACTCAACGAAGCCGTCTATCAGGCCGTCCGCGGCCAGCAGGTCGACGTAACCCTCGAAGCCGACGTGGAAAACGGCAAGCTGATCTCCTTCATCGAATCCCACACCCGCGTGCAGGACCGCCACTTCGTTGACGGGCGCGTGATCATTCGAGCCACCATGGGCCGTCAGACCCTCGCTGACCTCTCCCGAAACGAGCAGGTCGAGCTGAAATCCGTCGAACAGGCGAACTGATCAGACCTAGGCGCAAAAGTCACCTTGCGCGTATGCTCAATTCCATGTTCAGCGGCCCCGCTTGCGGGGCGCTTTCCCGCGATGCGCCGCCGCCAATCAAGCGCCGCACCGCACCCTGAGTTCTCACCTGGAAAGGCCTCCATGCGAAACACACTCCTCCTCGCGGCTTCAACACTCGTCCTCGCAAGTCTCACCGCCGGCTGCTATTCAGTCCCCCAACGTAGCGCCCGCGGCGGCGTCCTCTCCGGCACCGAGGTGGAACGCCAACGCTACAACGTCCGCCAGTCCCCCGTCATGGCCGGTAACGGACCCCAGGAAGTCATAGGACAGTCCTCAGCCGCCATGACCACCCACACCCCCGTCACGCCCTCCAGTGGCACCCGCGCCCCGGGCGCAGTCGCCCCAGGCGCAACCGGCACCGGCGCCGCAGGAACAGGCGCCGCAGGAACCGGCGCCGCGGGAACAGGTGCCGCGGGAACAGGCGCCGCGGGAACAGGTACGACAGGAACTGGTGCCACCGGATCCGCCACCGCGGGCGGCGCGACCGTCACGGGATCTGCTGGAACCGGAACGGCGGGCACCGGTCCGGGCACTGTCGTCAACGGTCCCAACACCGGCGGTGGCGCAGGCACCGCCACAACACCCAACACCGGCGGCACCAGCACCAACACCAACCCTGCCGGAACACCCAACGACACAAACACCGGCGCCACCACCGGTGGAACCGGTGCAACCGGCGCAGGCTCGCAATAACATCCCTCTCCCGGTATCGCATCCTCTAGGCCCGCGGCACACCCGCGGGCCTTCTTATGCGCACTACCTCCTGCACTAGCTCAAACAGTTGCCCATGTCGGCCCAAGGATCGGGAACCGAACGCACCGCTGTGGCTCGTCGCAAAACGAAGGGATTGCCCCTGAACCCGCTGCTCCCGCCCGACTCACACCCCAAACCCGCGCCCGCCATGGCGCTGATTCGTATCCCGCACCCCCTTGATCACAATCCCCGACACCATCCCGATCACCAGGAACAACCCGCCCAGCATGAAGTAGACGCTCGTGTTCATCCCGCTCGGCAGCGACCCCGCCGCCTGCGCATCCGAATTCGGCACCGAATCCTTGCACATCGGGCAAGCCAGCACCCCGGTGTTCAAAATCGCGATCAGCAATGCAATCATTCGCGTCATGTCAGCTCCGCAGGTGCGGGAACACGTGATACAGCATGAGATAGATTAGCACGCCTGTCACCGACACGTAAAGCCAGATCCAGAACGTCGGCTTGGCAATCCGCCGATGCCGCGTCCAATCCCGCCGGTACGCGCGATAGAAGGTGGTCAGGATCATCGGCACCATCACGATCGCCAGCACAAGATGAGGCAGCAGCAGCACAAACAGATAGAACAATCGCACAACCGCTGGATGAACATCCGCCGTGGATGTGTTGTAAGACCCCGTCGCCTGGTGCAGCAGGCGCTTGTGATACAGATACAGGCACAGGAAAACGCTTGAGACGATGAACGCGCTGATCGTGAGATACGCGTGAACGCGGTAGTTCAACCGCTTGATCGACACGTACGCCATGATCAGCAGCACCGCGCTGATCCCGTTCAGCGTCGCGTTCACCAGCGGCAGCGTGTGGACGTTCATTTCGCCGGCTCAGCCGCCAGGGTCTTCGCGTCCGCCACCAGCTTCTCCACGTCCACCTCGTCCTTGCTATTGTAATACCCGCGGATATTTCCGCTCGCGTCGACAAGGATGAACTTCTCGCTGTGCACGATCGGCGTCGTCTCGCTCGCCGGCATCGCGGGAATCAGCATCCCCCGCGCCGTCGCGAACACCGCGTCTTCCTTTCCCGTGGCAAAGTGCCAGCGCGATTCATCCGCGTTGTGTGTCTTCGCATACGCCTTCAGCACCGCCGGCTGATCGTAAGTCGGATCCACGCTCACGGTCAGGAAATGCACGCGCGCATCGCCAATCGAATTCTGAAGCGACGCCATCTTCCCCGTCATAATCGGACACGGCCCCGGGCAGCGCGTGTAAACAAAATCCGCCACGAACGGATGCCCCTTCAGCGAATCCAGCGACAGCGGCTGATTGTTCTGATCGATCAGGTCAAACCTGGGCGCCGGCGCGATGACATCCAGCTTCGCAACCGGATTATCCGTCACCGGCAACTCATACCCCGCCGCATCGCGATCGCGCTGGCGACGGTAAAGCCCGGCGCCGATCACGCTCATCATCGCCAGAACCGTCAGGCCCCAAAGCACCCCCGTGAGAATCTTCTGGCCCTTCTGCATCGCCGCCGATCTTACTCCAAATCCGCCGAAGTGTGTCCTGCCGCGATCGCTCCCGACAGGGCAAACATCACCACCGCGAACAAAACCGTCACCACAAAACTTACGCCAAATCCCGGCAGCCACGCTGGAATCGACGGATCGTGCCAGTACATCGACCGCCGCAGCGCCACCAGCCCATACCGCAGCGGGTTCAATTTCATCACCCATTGCAGCACCGAAAACGCTCCGTTTTCGGGGAACAGCGCACCGCTCAGAAACCACAGCGGGATCAAAAACAAGTTCATGATCGCATGGAACCCCTGCGTCGAAGTCATTCGCCATGCGATCGAAAGCCCTAATGCCGTCAGCGCGAACGACAGCACCAGCATCGTCACCAGCGACAGCAGCAGCGTCGTCAGCGTCAGATGAATCCCCACCGTGGGAGCGAGCAGCAGAAACACGAACCCCTGCGCGGTCGCCAGGATCGTCCCCCCCAGAACCTTCCCCAGCACGATCGACATCCGCGGCACCGGCGCCACCAGCACGCCCTGCAAAAATCCTTCCCGCCGATCTTCGATTACCGAAATCGTCGAGAAGATCGCCGTGAACAGCAGGATCATCAGAACCGTGCCCGGAAAGAAGTATTGCAGATAATTCGCCCCGCCCGGCACATCTGATTGGAAGCTGCGGTTCATCCCCGCCCCGATCAGCAGCCAGAAGACGAACGGCGTCGCCAGCGCGCCGATGATCCGATGCCGTTGCCGCAGGAAACGAACCAGCTCGCGGTGACACAGCGACAGTGCAGCGCCCAGGAAATTTCCGCCGCGTTGCACTTCGCGCACCGGCGTTCGATCGATTGCTTGCGCCTGCGACATGACCATGGCTGATCTTAGACGAATCCCCCGGCGCTGTCGCCTGCCGCTCGCTCTGGCGGCGGCAGCGCTATTGCAGTAAACTTGCTCTGCATTTCCACCTGGAGGGACTCATGAAACCGTTCTTCATCATACCGCTCGCTCTTGCCCTTTACGCCAGCGTCGCCGCCGCGCAAGACAAACCCGCACCAGCCGGCGACCTGAAAAAGGGCGCCTTCGAAACCACCTTCACCGAACGCTCCCCCCTCAGTTCTCTCAAAGAGCTCACCGATCGATTGGGCAAGCCCGGCATGGAAGCCGACTACGACCTCGCCAAAACCACCTTCCTCGTCGCCGTCCCGGAAGACTACGACCCCTCCAAAAAATACGGCCTGCTCGTCCTCGACAATTACAAAGATTCCAACAGCCACCCTACGCCGGTGCTGCCGCAACTCGCGCAGATGAACGTCATCTTCGTTTCTCCCAAAGCCATGGGCGCTGCCGGCGCCGAGCGCTGCGGCTTGCTGCTCGACGCCGTCCACAACCTGAAGAAGCAATACGACATCGACCCCACACGCATCTACCTCTTCGCCTGCGATTACGATCATTGCGGGCAGCGCGTTGCCTTCGGCTATCCAGATGTCTTTACCGGCAACATGTTCATTGTCTTCTACGGCAGCTTCAAACCGGTGCGCGCGTTCAACGGCGGAACCTATCCGCCGAATCTTCCAGCCCCCAACCTCACCCGCTACGCGCAGGCGAAGCTGCATCCCGCCGTCTTCGCCGATCAATCCGGCAACAACCAACAGTCCAAGGACGATTTGTTCAAGTTCTACGAGAAAGAGTTCAAGCACACGAAGCGCATGACGCTGACCGTCGAGCAGTATCACTACCCCAATTACACAACAGATTGGCTGCCAGACGTAATCAAGTTCTTTGACGAGCAGCAGCGGCAAAAGCCCGCGCCCGCGGAAGCCGACGCCGCACCCACTCCAGCGACGCCCGCGCCCGTCGCCGCCGCGAGCACGCCCGCCACGCAACCCGCCGCCGCCAAACCACGAGGCGACGACCCGGATAAACTCCTCGGCCTCGCCAAGACCCTCGTCTCCGCCGGCCGCTACGAGCAAGCCCGAACGCGCCTCAGCGCCATCATCGAAAAATACCCCGATTCCCCCGCCGCAAAATCCGCCAGGGAGCTCCTCGACCAAATCAAAGGCAAATGAACAGGGATGCATCCTGTCAGATCCGCTGAAAGCTGGCACGATCAACTCGCCCCCTCGTATGATTCAGCCATGGAGATCGTCACAGCCATCACCGGCGCCAGCGGCGCGCTTTACGCCACCCGCTTCATCCACGGCCTCGTCGCCGCCGGCGTGAACGTTCATCTCGTCATCTCGCCCCTCGGCCGCCGTCTTCTCCACGATGAACTCGGCATGGAAGGCGTCGATTTGAACGCCATCGCCGGTGCCGATCAGCACAACATCACCCTCTACAACTACAATGACGTCGGCAGCCTTCTCGCCAGCGGCTCATTCCTCCACGACGGCATGGTCATCGTCCCCTGCTCCAGCAACACCCTCGCCGAAGTAGCCCACGGTATCGGCGACAACCTCATCGCCCGCGCCGCCGCCGTCACCCTCAAGGAACGCCGCAAGCTCATCCTCGTCCACCGCGAAATGCCCCTCAGCCCCATCGACGTAAACAACTATAAAATTCTCACCGACGCCGGCGCCATCGTCGCTCCGGCGAATCCTGGCTTCTACCTGAACCCAACAACGGTAGGGGAGGTCGTCGACTTCGTTGCCGGTAAACTCCTCGACCTCGTTGGCGTCAAGCACCAGGTGGTGGGGCGCTGGGAGCCCAAGAAATAACCCATGAGCGAGATGGTAGAACAAGTCGCCAATCCAGAACTGAGCGCCGGAGCAAAGCTGGCTGTCTTCGCCGGCGACATCAAGATCGCCCACACCGTCTTCGCCATGCCCTTCGCGCTCCTCGCCTCCTTCCTCGCCGCCCGCGGCGTCCCCCCGATCGGCGTGCTCGCGCTCATCGTCGTCTGCATGGTCACCGCGCGCACCGTGGCCATGAGCGCCAACCGCCTGCTCGATGCCGAACTCGATCGCCGCAATCCCCGCACCGCCCGCCGCGCCGTCCCCAGCGGCCAGCTTTCCCGCACCTTCATGCGCGCCATGCTCCTCCTCTGCGCCGCCGCCTTCGTCGGCGCAACTTCCCTCTTTGGCCTCATCTATCACAACTGGCTCCCCCTGATCTTCTCCCTCCCCGTCCTGCTCTATCTCAATGGCTACCCGCTGATGAAGCGCTTCACGCGCCTCTGCCACTACTACCTCGGCCTCGCGCTCGGTCTCGCCCCCATCTGTGCCTGGATCGCCGTCAGCGGTCGTGTCGAGCTTCCCGCCCTCATCATGGCCGCCGCCGTCCTTTGCTGGACCGCCGGCTTCGACATCATCTACGCCTGCCAGGACTACGACAGCGATCGCCAAACCGGCGTCGTCTCCGTCCCCTCGCGCTGCGGCATCAGCCGCGCCCTCTGGATCAGCCGACTCACCCACGTCCTCTCAGCCACGCTCCTCATCGCCCTCGGTTTGAGCAGCCCCCTCCTCGGCCCGATCTATTTTATCGGCGCCGGCCTCGCCATCGCGCTGCTCATCGTCGAGCACAGCCTGGTGAAGGCGAATGACCTCTCCAAAGTCAGCCTCGCCTTCTTCACCGTCAACGGCATCATCAGCCTTCTTCTGGGCTGCCTTGGGATTCTTGACGTCCTCCTTTAGCCCCACGCCTCCCTCTCCCGCCTTTCAACGGCTCCTGGTTCACCGTCCCCGACTGCGTCTCCTGAAACTTCTCCTTCCCCTGCCATAGCGGCGCTTTCATCTGCGCATCCCACGCGTCGTACTTGCCCGCGAGCTCCGTCAACTTCTCCGGCTCCTTCTCCGCGAGATTCTTCTTTTCCCCCGGATCGTCCGCCAGGTTGTAAAGCTGATCCTTCAACCCCTTGAACCGAATCAGCTTGTAATTTCCGGATCGCATCGCCGACTGCGACCCGATCCGCCAGTAAAGATCCTCGTGAACCGCCTTCTCATCCTTACCCGTCATCAGCGGCATCAGGTCCGCCCCATCCATCTTCCGATCCGTCGGCGCCGCCGCCCCCGCAACCTTTGCCGCCGTCGGGAAAATATCCAGCTGGATCACCGTCTGATCCAGCACCTGCCCCGCCTTGATGTGATCCTTCCACTGCACGAAAAACGGAACCCGGATCCCGCCCTCCCACACCTCTCCCTTGTAACCCGAGAACGGCGTATTACGAGACCCATTCCCCTGCGTCGGCCCGCCGTTGTCGGAGAAGAAGAAAACCAGCGTCTTCTCTTCCAGCTTATTCTTCCGCAGCGTCTCCAGCACGCGTCCCACGCCGTCGTCTTCCGCCGACAGCATCGCCAGCATGTTCCGCCGCTTCGGATCCTTCTCATCCGGAAATCGCGCTGCATACTTCTCCGCCACCTCCTGCGGCGTATGAATCGCGTTGTACGCCAGGTACAGGAAGAACGGCCCCTCCCGATGCTTCTCGATAAAGCTCACCGCCTCGCGCGAAAACGCATCCGTCAAATACTCCTTCTCATCCGCCGGCTCCGAATTGCGCATCACCATATTCCGCCCGGAACCTGACTTCGTGTACGAATGGGCGCCGCCAAGAAACCCGAAGAACTCGTCAAACCCGCGCTTGTTCGGGTGATACGCCGGCATCTGCCCCTCGTGCCATTTCCCCACCAGCCCCGTCGCGTAACCCCGCTCCTTCAACACCTGAGGCAGCGTCACCTGATCCAGCGGCAGCCCGAAATTCTCCGGCGGCGTCGGGCCCGGATTCATCTCATGGCCAAAACGCTGCTGATACCGCCCCGTCAACAGCCCCGCCCGCGTCGGCGAACACACCGGACACGAAACATAAGCATTCGTAAACCGCACCCCATTGTGCGCGATCGTGTCGATATTCGGCGTCTTCACATCCTTCGCCCGCCCCTGCGCCCCCACATCCGCATGCCCAAGATCATCAGCCAGGATCACGATGATATTCGGCTTCGACTCCGCCGCTTCAACGTGGACTGCGATAAGAAAAATGCTCGAAAACAAAACGGCCGCGACGATTTTCATGAAATGCTCCAAAGATACCCAGAGCTGCATCTTCACCTTCATCTTTCAAAATTCCAAGCAGTGTTTGGACCATGGCCGCAGGTTTACTACGATTGCGTGACGATGTTGGATTTGGCCAAGTTTCAAGATCCCTCCCTCCGCGCCGTCGCCGAAAAGGTTCTTGCCGGTGAGGCGCTTTCCCACGCCGACGGCATGACCCTCTACGCCACCCGCGACATCCATTCCCTCGGCCGACTCGCCAACTCTGTCCGCGAAAAACTCCACGGCGACAAGACCTACTACAACCGCAACCGCCACATCAACTACACCAACGTCTGCGCCCTCTCCTGCAAGTTCTGCTCCTTCTACCGCAAACGCGGCGAAGAAGGCGCCTACGAGATGCCCGTCGACCAAGTCGTCGAAGTCGCCAGAAAAGCCGCCGACGCCGGCGCCACCGAAGTACACGTGGTGGGGGGGCTCCACCCCTGGCTCAAGTTCGACTACTACACCAGCATGCTCGCCGGTATCAAGGCCGCCTGTCCCGCGCTGCACATCAAAGCCTTCACCGCCATCGAGATCATCCACTTCTCCCGCATCGCACGCATGGGCATCCGCGAAGTCCTCCTCGCCCTGCGCGAAGCCGGCTTAGGCTCCCTCCCCGGCGGGGGGGCAGAAATCTTCGACGACCGCGTCCACGACGAAGTCTTCAAAGGCAAAGTCCGCGAAGACCGCTGGTTCGAAGTCCACCGCACCGCCCACGCCCTGGGAATCTATTCCAACGCCACCATGCTCTACGGCCACGTAGAAACCCCCTCCGAACGAATCAACCACCTGATCAAACTGCGCGATCTCCAGACTGAGTCCCTCTCCCACATGCGGCTCTCCCCCTCTTTCCCCTCTCCCGGTACTCCGGGAGAGGGCAGGGTGAGGGCTATTCCCCAACAACCAGCCATTTCCAACTCGCCAGCAACGCTCCCCCCTCTCCCGTACCCGGGAGAGGGCAGGGGTGAGGGTGTATCTCAAACCGCCTGCTTCAACTGCGTCATCCCCCTCTCCTTCATCCCAGAAAACAGCGAACTCGGAAACCTCCCCGGCCCCACCGGCCTAACCGACCTTCGCACCCTCGCCATCGCCCGCCTCATGGTCCACAACATCGCCCACATCAAAGCCTTCTGGATCATGCAAGGCGTCGGCCTCTCCCAAGTCGCCCTCAACTGGGGCTGCGATGATCTCGACGGCACCGTCGTCTGGTACGACATCACCAAACGCGATGCCCACGGCACCCACCAGGAACTCCACGAGCACGACATCCGCCGCCTCATCCAGGAAGCCGGCCGCACCCCCATCGAACGCGACACCCTCTACCGCCCCATCCTTCGTCAACCGCAACTCATCCCCGCCTGAAAAAATTCGAGCACACGCCCCGCCCCTCTTCCCCTCTCCCGGTACTCCGGGAGAGGGCAGGGTGAGGGTTCCTCTTCCCCGGCAACACGTCTCGTCCGCCGCAGTTTAGCCGCCTCGCGTGCGAGGCGCTGCCCCGCTCCCGACCATGACGCCAGACTCACCACAAGCTATTCTCTCCCCGTGCTAGAACTCCCCCACACCCAAGGCTGCCTCGTCTGCGGCAAACAAAACCCCCACGGCCTCCACCTCTCCCTCTTCGTCGACGAATCCACCAACATCGTCTCCCTCACCTACACACCCCTCCCGGAGCACATCGGCTTCGAAGGCATCGTCCACGGCGGCATCCTCGCCACCGTCCTCGATGAAGCCATGGTCTGGGCCGCCACCTGGCACAACAAAATCTTCTGCGTCGCCGGCGAAATGAACATCCGCTTCCGCCTCGGCGCAACGGTAGGGGAGCAGCTGAACGTCACCGCCCAAGTCCTCTCGCAACGCCGAAACATCATCGAAACGGTCGGCCAAATCCGCTCCCCCGCGGGAGTGGTCGCCACCGCTACCGGCAAGTACATCCCCGTCTCCCCCGACCGCAACAAACACTTCCTCTCCACCCTCGTCTCCGAACCCTCCACCACCCAGGCCGCCCGCCTCCTCACCCGCACGTGACACGGGCATCTTGCCCGTGCCCCCGACATCCCTACTCTAACCGTCACCATGCTAGACCAAGTCCTCAAGACCATCGACGGCCGTGAGCATCAGTCCCTCGACATGCTCAAAACCTTCCTCTCCATCCCCTCCGTCAGCACCAAACCCGAGCATCAGCCGGACATGATCAAGTGCGCCACGTGGATCGCCGACCAGCTCCGCTTCGCCGGCCTTGACGCCGCCATCATGGAAACCGGCGGCCACCCCGCCGTCGTCGCCAAGAACAAGCACGTCCCTGGCCGACCCACGGTCCTCATGTACGGCCACTACGACGTGCAGCCCCCCGAGCCGCTCGATCTCTGGACCACCGCCCCCTTCGTCCCCACCGTGCGCGACGGCGCAATCTACGCCCGCGGCGCCGCCGACGATAAGGGTCAGGTCTGGGCCCACATCGAAGCCGTCACCGCCTGGCAAGCCCACGGCGGCCTCCCAGTCAACATCACCATGCTCATCGAAGGCGAAGAAGAAATCGGCTCCAAGCACCTCAAGGACTTCGTCAAGCGCTACAAAAACGATCTCAAGGCTGACATCGCCGTCGTCAGCGACACCAACCAGTTCGCCAAAGGCATGCCCGCCATCACCTACGGCCTGCGCGGTCTCGCCTACATGGAAGTCAAAATCACCGGCCCATCCCACGATCTCCACAGTGGTCTCTTCGGCGGCACCGTCGCCAACCCCGCCAACGTCCTCTGCAAAGTCCTCGGCTCCCTCCACGACGAAGATGGCCGAGTCACCATCGAAGGCTTCTACGACGACGTCATCAAGCTCACCCCCGACGAGCGCGCAGAATGGGGCCAGCTCACCTGGGACGACCAGCGATACAAAAATGACGTCGGCTCACCCAACCTCTGGGGCGAAAAAGACTACACCACCCTCGAGCGTAAATGGGCCCGACCGACGCTCGACATCAACGGCTTAACCAGCGGCTACCAGGGCCCCGGCGCCAAGACCGTCTTGCCTTCCGTCGCCTCCGCGAAGGTCTCCATGCGCCTCGTCCCCAACCAGGACCCCGCCAAGATCGCCGCCAACTTCGAAGAAACCATCCGCCAGCGCTGCCCCAACACCGTTACGGTCGAAGTCAGTTGCCACAGCCACACCCCCGGCGTCCTCGTCCCCCGTCAAAGCCAAGCCATCCAGCTCGCCGCCGAAGCCCTCCAAGTCGGCTTCGGCACCAAACCCACCTTCATGCGCGAAGGCGGCTCCATCCCCGTGGTCAACCTCTTCAAAACCGAACTAGGCATCGACACCTTGCTCGTAGGCTTCGGCCTCGACGACGACCGAATCCACTCCCCCAACGAAAAGTTCGAACTGGATGCCCTCCAAAAAGGCACCCGAACCTGCGCCGTCCTCTACGACCGCCTCTCCAAACTCACCGCCCCAACCCACGCCAAGTAGCGCGATGGTCTTCCCCCTCTTCCCCTCTCCCGGTACCCCGGGAGAGGGCAGGTTCAGGGCTCTTCTTCAACCACCAACCACTTCGCCTTCACCAACAGCCTTCTCCTCTTTCCCCTTCTCCCGGTACCCCGGGAGAAGGCCGGGATGAGGGCTCTTCCACGACGCCCAAGCCATCTTTATTCGCCAACAAATCCACCCCCTCTCCCGTACCCGGGAGAGGGCAGGGGTGAGGGTCTACCTCTCTTCCACCATCCCCTCACGCTCTCCCATGAAACCTCAACCCCGCCCCAGCCCCCTGTTCCTCAACTCTCACCGGCTCACCCTCCGCCACCTGCCGATAAACCCCCCGATACTGCTTGAGCATCCGCGACATCGCGAAATACTCAAACGCCTCCGTCCGCGCCATATCCGCAATGCTCCACTGCACCCCCGGCTCCTCCTCCAGATCCAACACCCGCCGAGCCAGCAGCCGAGGCTTCCCCCCGGGCGCCATCAGCGCCGTGTGACGATCTTCCAGCAGCTCACTCACCGTATAAGTCACCGTAGAAACAATCGGCAGCCCTGAAGCCATCCCCATCGCAATCGGCAGCGTCGCCACCGGCCCCCGCGCCGTCACCATGATCATGTCCGCCGCCGGCAGCAGTTCTTCAAACTCTACCGCACGCCCCAGCCGCTCCTCCGCAACGGAAATCAAATCCGGCATCGGCCACCGCGCACGATAATCCGCCACCTGCCCAATCTGCGGCCCGCGCCCCCACAGCAGCAGCTTGTACCTCGCATCCGCCACATGCAGAATCCCCGCCGCCCAAGCCGCATCCCCGTGCGCCGCCGGCCGAGTCGACTCTCCCGCCGCTAGGATCACGCGATCGCCGTCACCAAACCCCAATCGCGCCCGAAGCTCCACATCCCGCCGCTTCCGCACCCGAGAGAAATCCACCGCCGGCCGAATCAAATGCACCGTCCCCGCCCCAATGCCATGCTCCACCAGCACGCGCCGCAGCGTCGACGTTGGACAAACCACCTCCACCCGCCGATACGCCTGCACCGCCCGCAGCCACCGCACCGTCCCCGGTCGAACCGCCGGACTCGGCGTAAACACCAACGCGACATTCCCCGCCAGCGCCGCCGCCGTCAGCCCCGCCGCCGAAAATGCATGCACCACGTCATACGCCTTCTCCTTGATCTGCCGCCGAATCCCCGCCACCGCCGCCACCGTGTTCCGATACGTACCCCCCATTCCCACCGAGGCCCGCGTCACCGCAAACTCCGCGCCCAGCCCCGACGCCAGCGCACCCGAAACCCGCTGGGGCTCAAACTCTGCCGGGTGATCAAGCAAATGCAGCACGCGAATCATCAACCGGAATGTACGCAATTCCTCCCGCCCATCAAACGCTCCCCGCCCACTCATGCTACCATTGCACGACATGCCCTTCGGCCGACCAACTCCCCAGGACGACGCCCGCGCCGCCGCCTACCGCGACTGGCTCACCTCCCGCGATCCCTTCGCGATCGCCTCCTTCGTCCTCGGCATCTTCAGCCTCATCGAGTTCGGCGCCATCCTCATCTTCGGCATCGCCGGAATCATTCTCGGAATCCTCGCCCTCAAGCGCATCAAATCCCGCGCCCCCGCAATCACCGGCCAATACCTCGCCACCCTCGGCATCATCCTCTCCGCCCTCAGCCTCCTCATCGCCGCCCATTTCGTCTACCACTGGATCTAAGTACGCTACACGTCCCCGCATTTGGCGTGGCATGGGCGTCTCGCCCATGCGCTTGAAACGCACCGCCTCTAACGCGATGTCGCCACGGAGAAACCCATGCCCATCGAACTCGAACTCGTCACATCCCCAACTGACGACGCCCGCACCCTCATCGACGCCCTCGAATCCGAATTAAGTAAAGACTACCCACCCGACCAGCGTCACGGCTACAGCATCGATCGAATCTTCCAACCGCACATCCTCTTCTTCATCGCGCGCCTCAACCGCGAGCCCGTCGGCTGCGGCGGCGTCGCCTTCGAAGAGGGCCTTGCGGAAGTCAAACGCATGTACGTCCGCCCCGACAAGCGCGGCCACCGCATCGCCCAAACCATCCTCCAGCGCCTCGAAATCGAAGCCCGCGCCCGCGGCGCAACCCGCCTCGTCCTCGAAACCGGCGATGTCCGCCACGCCGCCATCCAACTCTACGAACGCGCCGGCTTCACCCGCTGCAAACCCTTCGGCCCATACCTCACCATGCCACCCCAAGCCATCGAACGCAGCGTCTTCATGGAAAAACCACTAACCCCTTAGGTTGGCAATCATTGCCCCGCGTGGCATGGGCGTCCCGCCCATGCATCCCCTCTTCCCACTGACACACCCTCCCCTCCTCAAGTACAACTCACCGGCGTGTGCCTCACCTGGCCCATCCTCATCATCGGATTCATCTTCGTGATGGTCACCCTCCTCCGCTGGTTCGAGCAGATCACCGCCGCCGTCGATAACCGCCAGTGGAACCAGGTCGCGCTCTTCATCTTCATGCCCTTCGCCGTCTGGCTCTTCCCCTCCCCTGCACGCCTCGGCCGCGAAACCGCCGTCCCTCACCACGAGCCCGTCCGCGGCTTCGGCCTCTCCACACCCACGCCCGCCCGTCCGGCGCCCGCCGCCGATGATCAACCTCCTCCCGGAACCCCTCCAGAATTCCTGGTCAAGCCCACCATCCCGTCCAAGCCCGCCCCGAAACGTCCATCCGCCGATCCTGAAAAACTTGCTAAGCTCCAACAGAAGATGCGCGAGCAAGGCATGCTCGACGAGGAGTAACGGTGGAATATTCAGACGAAGTTTTGCAAGCCGACATCCAGCGCGTCCGCCGTCTCGCAAAATCCCTCGATTCCCAATTCCAGATCGCCGGCATGCGCCTGGGGTGGGACTCCATCATCGGACTCGTCCCCGTCGCCGGTGACCTCGTCACCGCAATGATCGGCCTCTATCCCATCATCATCGCCCGCAAACATGGCCTCAGTAAATCCGTCCAAACCCGGATGGCCGCCAACCTCCTCCTCGACTGGGCCGTAGGCGAAATCCCCCTCCTCGGCGACGCCTTCGACGTCTTCTTCCGAGCCAACCTCAAAAACGCCGACCTCCTCGAACGTGCCGCGCAAAAACGCTCCCCTCTTCCCCCTCTCCCGGTATCCCGGGAGAGGGCAGTGTGAGTTCTCTTCCGCCACAACCAACAAATCTCACTTCGCCTGAACATCCACTCCCTCTCCCGTAATCGGGAGAGGGCGGGGGTGAGGGTCTACCTTCTTCCCCAACCAATCCCGCCGCCGCCACATTGACGCCCTTGTCATCCCCTCTCTCCCGAATATCTTCCTCCTCTCTCGCGTTCGCAGAAGGCCCGCCGTAATGCACCTGAACCCCCACCAGGAACAAGTCGCCTCCCACATCCACGGCCGAATCCTCACCCTCGCCGGCCCCGGCTCCGGTAAAACCAAAACCCTCACCGAGCGCACCGGAAGACTCATCAAAAAAGGCTTCGACCCCGCCTCCATCCTCTGCCTCACCTTCACCAACAAGGCGCGCGATGAAATGCGCGACCGCATCGCCGCCGTCCACGGCTCCGCCGCCGAAAAAGTCTTCATCTCCAACTTCCACGGCCTCGCCGGCATCCTCCTCCGCACCCACGGCGCCGCCATCGGCTACGACCGCCGAATGACCATCATCGATTCCGACGACCAGCTCGATCTCCTCCTCCAAATCGCCCGCAAACGCGGCCTCGCCCCCACCAGGCCCGAAGCCAGAACCCTCTGCTTCCTCGCCAACGAATGGCGCGAAAACCTCGGCACCGAAGACCACCTCGATGCCCTCGCCGCCGCCCGCAAAATCTCCCGCTCCGAGTGCAACATCATCACCGCCTACGTCAAGCTCCTCCGCTCCCGCAACCAGTGCGATTTTTCCGGCATGCTCTCCGAAACCGCCCGCCTCCTCCGCACGCGCGACGACATCCGCACCCAACTCCAACACAAATTCCACTTCATCCAGGTCGACGAGTACCAGGACACCAACCGCGCCCAAAACGAAATCGTCGAGCTCCTCGCCGGCAAAGAAGACAACATCCTCGCCGTGGGCGATGGAGACCAATCGATTTACGAATGGCGCGGTGCAACTCCCGACGCCATCCCCAACTTCATCAAGAACGGCGAAAACAAGACCGGCAAGTGCACCGTCATCAAGCTCGGCACCAACTACCGCTCCACGCCCCAGATCATCGCGGTTGCCGACAAGCTCATTCGCCACTGCAAGAATCGCATCATCGTCGACTTCTCCACCACCAATCCCGATGGTGAACCGGTCAAGTGCGTGAAGTTTGAAGATCCGGAAAAAGAAGCCGAAGCTGTCGCCCTCAGCATCGACAACACGATCAAAGCTCACACGCAGCCCAGGCAGATCGCCGTCTTCTTCCGCACCAACGACATGTCCCGCCTCATCGAGCAGGCCCTCGCCAAGCGGCAGATTCCCTACCAGGTCGTCGGCGCCGGCAGCTACTACGACCGAATGGAAGTCAAAGACGTCCTCTCCATGCTCCGCTTCATCTGCAATCCAAAGGATGGCATCGCCTTCCACCGAATCGCCAACAAACCCGCCCGAGGCATGGGCGACGCCCTCATCGGCAAGATTGAATCCTTCGCCGAACAACACCACATCGACCTCCTCACCGCCATGCAGGATCGCAACCTCGAATTCCTCTTCGCATCAACTCCCTCTCCCGGTACTCCGGGAGAGGGCAGGGGTGAGGGTTCTTCATGGATTGACAATAACGCCACCATAGCCAACACATCTCCTCCCTCTACCGGTACTCCGGGAGAGGGCGGGGGTGAGGGTTTTTCATGGAACGACGAAGGCGCCGACACGGCCAACACATCTCCTCCCTCGCCCGGTACTCCGGGAGAGGGCGGGGGTGAGGGCCGTTCCCCGACAGGCGCCCAGCGCCAAGCCGCCCTCCGCGCCATCCGCGAAACCCGCCACATCTTCGACATCGACCTCTCCCGCACCTCCCTCGCCAACCTCGCCCCCGAACTCCTCTCCCGCAGCCGATACGACGACTGGCTCAAAGACCGCTACGAGGACAAAAGCGACTACGAAGACCGTTCCCGCAACGTCACCGAGCTTCTCAACGCCATCGCCGAGTACGCCAGACACAACCCCCGCCACACCGTCGAGGACTATCTCGCCTCCATCTCCCTCTACACCGACAAAGACGAATCGAAAACCGACGACGCCGTCCGCCTCATGTCCCTCCACGCCAGCAAGGGCCTCGAGTTCGACGTCGTCTACATGATCGGCCTCGAGCACACCATCCTCCCCCACGAAAAAGCGCTCGCTGACCGAGGCCAGAAAGGCCTCGATGAAGAACGCCGCCTCTGCTACGTAGGCTTCACCCGCGCCAAAAAAATCCTCCGCGTCACCTGGTGCGCCAAGCGCCAGGAAACCTACTCCAAATCCAAAACCGCCAGATTCAAACCCGCCATCCCCAGCCAGTTCCTCACCGAAGCCGGCCTCGTCTCCCCCGAAGACTACCGCACCGCCATGACCGAAGCCGGATTCGTCGAAATCAAAACCACCAATTCTCCCAGGAAAAAACGCACCCCCGTTTAGCGGCCGCTCGCGGGGCGCTGGCGCCGCTGCGCGCTCAAGCCACCCCGCTATGCATCCGCGGCCCCACCTCCTGCCGCTGGATGATCTCCGCCTCGCTCTCCAGCATCTCCTTCCAACGCTTCCCAACACTCCGCTCATCCATCAACTGCTCCGCCAGCTGAATGAACGACAAGTAGTGCCCATGCTCGCTCGCCCACAGTCCGCGATACAGCTTCTTCAGCTCCGGGTCCTCGGTCGCCTCGCCCAGTAACTTGAATCGCTCGCAAGACCGCGCCTCGATCAGCGACGAAATCATCAACCGATCCACCAGCTCTTCCGTCCCCCGCCCCATTCGCACCAGCGCCCGAAGCTGCCGCGCATACTCATTGCCATGCTGCTTCGTCAGCCGACCACCACGCCGCGCCAGGATCCGGCACACCACGGCAAGATGCTCCACCTCATCCCGAGCCACCGCCGTCATCGCCGTCACCCAATTCTCCGGCGGGCTCGGCTCCGGCCACCGATTCAGCAGTTCCAGCGCGTTCGTCGCCGCCTTTTTCTCCAGGTGCGCATGATCATTCAAAAGCTCCAGCGGCCGCTCCAGCACCGCGTGCGCCCACCGCGCCGGCGTCACATATTTCAGCGGTAGTTCAGCATCAGCCATGATTTCAATCGTAACGCCCCAGCGCCTGCGTGGCATGGGCGTCTCGCCCATGCAGCCCTCAGTCACTCCCCAGCGCCTCATGCACCGACCGAGGCGCCGTCACCACAATGTGGTTGTTGAAAAACCGAATCGTCGCCGTCCCGCCATTGTCCCGCCAAAGCTCCGGCTTCACCGTCTCCTTGATCAGCGAGACCAACTCCTCCGCCCGCTGATCCTTCGTCTTCGGCTGCTCGCTGATTGCCGACTCATTCGACCCATTGTCCGAAAACAGCGACGAGTTCCCCCCACCTCCCGATCGTCCGCCTCCCCCTTGCCCCGCGTTTGACAACTGCACGTTCGGCCCCACAAAGTTCGGCACCTCCACCAGCAAATCTCCCACCGGATAAACCTTCGTGATCAGCTCGCGATCCGCAATCTCCCGCGTCGTAATCTCCAGCACCCCATCATCAATATAAAACGCCGGCGCACTATCCGTCGAAGTCTGGTTCAAAAGCTCGCGCAGCAGTTTCCGCAGCGGCACATCATGCAGCCGCACGCTCACCGCCGTCTCCCGCCCGATCCCCTGTGCCTCCAGCGCCTTCCAGTTCACATGAATGTTGAGCCCCGACCGATCGCGAATCCCATCAATAACTTCCCCCAGCGCCACATTCTCGAAGCGCGCATCGGTAACCTTCCGCCGGAGGATCTGCTTCGCCTCCAGCGTCGCTTTCTGCGTCTGCTCTTGTTTGTCGGATCGAATCCGCTGCGCCGTATCCGCCCAGGGCGCAGCACCCACGTTCGATAGCAGTAGGGGGGCCAGAAGCCAAAGCGCCCGGCATCTCATGCGCGGCTCATGCTCAACCCCCAACACCAACTACGCCGACTGCTGCGAAGCATCCTCGATCGGCTTGCCGGTATACGGATCAAACTTGTACTTCGGCGCAATCGCCCCCGAAGATCCCGACGCCGTTGTCGTCGTCGGCTCGCTCGTCAGCTCATGTTCCGCTTCCTTCAGCCCGCGCTTGAACTCCACAATCCCCTTGCCGATGTTCCGCCCAACCTCCGGCAATCGCTTGCCGAAGATCAGCAGGCCAAAACCGGCAATCAAGATCATCTCAAACGGACCAGGCCACGCAATTGCCAGCGAATGCAGCATAATTCCTCTGTCGTTATACGCTTAGGCGACGCTTTTATTGTACCACTTCATACGCGCAGGATCGACATCAGTTGCTGGAAATCCGCCGGCACCGGCGCCTGCAACGTCATCGTCGCAAGCGTCACCGGGTGCACAAACGTAATTTCGTACGCATGCAGGGCTTGCCGCGCAAACGTAAATTCCCCAATCCGAAAAATTCGCCCCCCATACATCGTGTCGCCCACCATCGGGTGCCCGATTGACATCATGTGCACCCGCAACTGGTGCGTCCGCCCCGTCTTCGGCGAAAGCTTGATAAACGAAAACTTCTGCGGCGGCAGCGGACTCTTGCGATCACTCGCGTGCTCGCTCTCCACAAACTCCACCTCCACCGGCTTCTCAAAAACCTCCTGCACCTCGTACTTCGTCACCGCCTGCCTCCCCCCATTCTCTTCCTTGCGAATCGCCTGCTTCTCCCGCACGTATCGATCCTGCCCAATCGGTCGGTCAATCACGTCCGAAAGAAAGTCCGGAATCCCATGACAGATCGAAAGGTAAGTCTTCTGGATCGTCCGGTTCTCAAACTGCCGCGCCAGCCGCCAGTGCGCCTCTTCGCTCTTGGCCACCAGCATGATCCCCGTCGTGTTCCGATCCAGCCGATGCAAAATCCCCGGCCGCCAATTCCCGCCCGCCATCGACCACTTCTTCCCATAGTTCACTAGGCCATTCACCAGCGTCCCCGTCCACCGCCCCCGCGCCGGATGCACGATCAAATCCGCCTGCTTGTTCAGCGCCAGAAAATGCTCGTCCTCATAAACAATGTCCAGTGGAATCGGCTCCGGTACCAACTCGCTCACCGGCTCCGGCGGCGCCACCATCTCCACCTCGTCCCCCTCCCGCGGCCGATAAGAACTCTTCGTCACCCTCCCATTCACCTTCACCATCCCCTCCCCAATCAGCCGCTGCACCGAAGCCCGAGACAAATATCCCACCCGATCCACCAGATACTGATCAATCCGCCGAGTCAGATTCTTCGAAACCCTCCACCGGTAATGCTCAACGTCAGATTCCTCCTCCACCTCAACATCCGGCGGAACCACCCCCTCACCCATCGCGCGCTCCTCATCACTCATCCCCCCCTTATATCCCCGCCACTCCCGCCTGCGTAGCGCACCCGTCACTCAATGCGCCCCATCAGCGCCTCCTCCCTCTTCCCCTCTCCCGCTACTCCACTTCGCCCCCAAATCCTCCCTCTTCCCCTCTCCCGGTACTCCGGGAGA
>DASVUC010000055.1:0-12065 GCA_036387255.1 Tepidisphaeraceae bacterium
GGGGGGGGGGGGGGGGGGGGGGGAGGCTTGGGCGTCTTCTTGCTCTTGTCCTTGTTCTTGTCCTTCTCCGTCTCAACGTACACCGGTCCCACGGGCTCCGCTGCGGCGGCGAGATCGGCTAGCGTTACCGCGCTGGTTCGAGGCTGGACATAAACCGGACCGACAACCGGCGCGCTGGCCCCGAGCTGCGCGAGCGTCACCTTTTTTGTTGTCTTCGTGGTCTTGGTCGTGATGAAAGGATTAAAGGTGAGTTTGGACTTTTGCGAACTCGTTAGCGTGGTGGTCGTGGTCGGGTCTGCCTTGGTCTTCTTAGAGGCCGCGTGCGCGCCGACGGCGGCCGAAAGCGCCAGCGCCCCGACCACGCAGGCGGCGGCGCGAGAAAGCTTGTGATGACGCTGGCGGTGGAGGATGGTCTCCCGGTGCATGGACAGTGCTCGCTGAAAAAAGCCCCGCGTGAATGGTACAAGCGCCCGTTGATGCGGCAACGCAAATCCGGTTGCGGCGCGTGCAAAAGCCTATGAAGCGTCCGAGCAAAACGGAATATTCGTTACAGATCGCACCTGCTTGCTGGTTTTCCGAGGCTGTGCAGATTGACAAGCCCCGCCGGCAGGTCGAATATGCGTCGCTCAACGAAACACCTAAAGGAAGGAACACATGCCTACGCGCACTGCTGATGCGGTCTGGAACGGAAACCTGAAGGAAGGCAAAGGGAACATCAAGTTTCAGAGCGGCTCGTACAACGGCCAGTATTCATTCCAGAGCCGGTTCGAAAACGGAACCGGGACCAACCCGGAAGAACTGATCGCGGCGGCGCACGCCGGATGCTTTTCCATGGCGCTGTCGGCGGGCCTCGGCAAGAGCGGGTTCAATCCGACGCGCGTTTCCACGACCGCCTCAGTGACGCTGGAGAAGGTGGGTGAGGGATTCAAGATCACCAAGATCCACCTCAAGAGCGAGGCGCAGGTGCCGGGCATTGATGAGGCGACGTTCCAGGATCACGCGCAGAAGGCAAAGGCGGGATGCCCGGTTTCGCAGGCGCTGGCGGCTACGCCCATTGAATTGGATGCGAAGTTGGTGAGTTAGGGGTGGAAGGGATACACCCTCACCCCTGCCCTCTCCCGGGGGTAGCGGGAGAGGGTGAATGCGGGGCATCACGGAGCGGGTTTGTGCACTTGATCGGCGCCGACGTCGAATGAAATGCCCTGCGCTAAGGGGAGCTCAGTCGAGTAGTTGATGGTATTGGTGGTCCGGCGCATGTAGGACTTCCAGGAGTCGGAGCCGGATTCTCGGCCGCCGCCTGTTTCTTTTTCCCCGCCAAAGGCGCCGCCGATTTCGGCGCCGCTGGTACCGATGTTGACGTTGGCGATACCGCAGTCGCTGCCGCCTGGGGAACAGAACAGCTCCGCTTCGCGCACGTCATTGGTGAAGACGGCGCTGGAGAGGCCTTGGGGCACGCCGTTGTTGATCGCGATCGCGTCTTGGAAGTTCTTGTACGTTATCACGTAAAGGATGGGGGCGAAGGTTTCTTCGCAAGTGATCGGTGCGCCTTGTTCGATTTCGACAATGGCGGGCCGGACGTAGAAGCCGCCGGCGGGGACGTTTTCGGTATATCGCCCGCCGCCGTGAACGTTGCCGCCCTGCTGTTTCGCAGCCGCAAGTGCGCGTTCCATGGCACTGAATGCGCCTTCATCGATCAGCGGGCCGACCAGGATGCCTTCGCTCATGGGGTTGCCGATCTTCAGGCGCGAGTAGATCGCGGTGAGGCGGCGGACGACGTCATCCTTAATGCTTTCATGAACAATGAGGCGGCGGAGCGTGGTGCAGCGCTGGCCCGCAGTGCCGACGGCGGCGAACACGATCGCGCGGATGGCGAGTTCCAGGTCGGCGGTGGGCGAGAGGATCATGGCATTGTTGCCGCCGAGCTCGAGGAGGGTTCGCCCCAGACGCTTGGCCACGACTTGTGCAACCTCGCGACCCATCCGGACAGAGCCGGTGGCGCTGATCAGGGGAAGCTGGTGAGAGTTGGTCATCGGTTCGCCGACAGACTGGCGGTCGCCGATGAGCAGGCCGCAAATGCCGGGCGGAATTTCCGGCATTTCCTTGAGCACTTCCGAGACGATGTTCTGCACCGCGACGGCCGTGAGTGGCGTTTTCTCGCTGGGTTTCCAGACGACCGGGTCGCCGCAGACCCAGGCGAGCATCGCGTTCCAGGCCCAGACCGCAACGGGAAAGTTGAATGCGGTGATGACGCCCACGGGGCCGATGGGATGCCACTGTTCCATCATGCGGTGCCCGGGACGTTCGCTCGCGATGGTGAGGCCGTAGAGCTGCCGCGAGAGTCCGACGGCGTAGTCGCAGATGTCGATCATCTCCTGCACTTCGCCCAGGGCTTCCTGCGTGATCTTGCCGACTTCCCAGCCGACGATTGACGCAAGCTCGACCTTTCGTTCGCGTAGCTTATTGCCAACGCGCCGAACAAACTCTCCCCGCTTGGGGGCAGGGACGATGCGCCACTTGGCGAAGGCTTCGGTCGCGGCGCCGATGACGGCGGTGACGTCTTCCGATGTCGCTTCGGTGACGGCGGCGAGCGTCCGGCCGTCGATGGGTGAGCGGACGTTGAACGACTTGCCAGTTGTTTTGCGCCAGGCGCCGCCGATCGCTGCGCCGCTGTTGTTGTTGGTGATCCCGACTTTGGTCATCGCCTGTTCATGCATGGCGCACCTCGTCTGTGTGTTTGATATAGCATAGGCTCTCGACCACGCATTGGATTGAGCATGGTCGAGAGGCCCATGCCACGCTTGACAGGATCAGGCCACGGCGGCGACCGCTTCTTCGAAGATCGCCAGGCCGCCGTCGAGTTGGGCTTCGGTCATGCACAGGGGCGGGCAGAACCGCAGGGTGGATTCGCCGCAGCCGAGCATGATCAAGCCGCGATGGAAGGCATCCACAACGATCTTGTCGCGGCGCTTGGGGTCGGGTTTGCTGGTGGCGGGGTCGATCACGTCGACGCCGCACATCAGACCCATGCCACGAGCGCGGACGATGGTGGGATGATCCTTGGCCATCTCGGCGAGGCGAGAGAGGAGGATCTTCCCGAGCTTGGCGGCGTTCGCCATGTAACCGCCTTCAACGAGCTTGAGCGTCGCCATGGCGGCGGCGCAGCAGACGGGGTTTCCGCCGAAGGTGCTCCCTTGCGCGCCCTCGGGCCAATCCATGATGCCTTCGCGTGCAACGACCGCGCCCAGCGGCATCCCGCTCGCCAAGCCCTTGCTCACGAGGACGATGTCCGGCGTCACGTTGAAGTGCTCGAACGCGAACCATTTGCCGGTTCTGCCGGTGCCGCTCTGAATCTCGTCGGCGATGAGCAAGATGCCGTGCTTGTCGCACAGCGCCCGGAGGTTGGGCAGGAAATCCGCCGGAGGAACAATGTACCCGCCCTCACCCTGGATCGGCTCGACGAAGATCGCTGCCACCTCCTGGGGCGTCATCTGGTAGCGGAAGAGCGTAGTCTCGATCGCGCTCACGTCGCCGTAGGGCACCTGCGCCGTCATCGGAACGAGCGGAGAAAACTTCTCTTTTTGTCGCGCCTTTGAGCTGGTGAGGGCAAGCGCGCCCATCGTCCGGCCGTGGAACGCGCCGTGGAACGAGATGGCGTACTTGCGGCCCGTATGGTGCCGCGCGAGCTTGAACGCCGCTTCCACTGCTTCCGCGCCGCTGTTGGTCAGCAGCACCTTTTTCTCGCCCGATCCGGGAACGATGGAAGCGAGCTTCTCCATCACCTCGACCATCGGGTTGTAGTAGAAGTCGCTGCCGCAGATGTGGATCAGCTTCGAAGCTTGCTCCTCGATTGCCTTGACAACCTTCGGGTTACAGTGGCCGGTGGCGCAGACGGCGATTCCGGCGGCAAAATCGAGAAACCGATTGCCGTCGACATCTTCGACAATGCTTCCCAGCGCCCGCTCGACGACGAGTGGATAATCCCGGGTGTAGGAGGGGGAGCTGAAGCGCTCGTCCCGCTCGATCAGCGCCTGGGCGCGTGGGCCCGGCAGCGCGGTCGTAATCGAGGGCGCTGGCCCCAATGCTTCATCCCAATGACCTTGAACCTGAGCCCCCGGCGTGTGCGCCTGTAGCATAACGTGTTTCCCTTCTCGGCCGCCGGCTGGTCTAACCGCCGAAGCGAAGCACGAACTTAAGCTTTCCACGCCGCTAAACGTGGGACGTTTTAGATGTCGCAGCGAAATGCTGAGTGGTTACAGCGACTGCTGCGTTCGATATACTACACTACTTCAGGCCCGGAATGCCAGCCGATAACACCGTCCGAGCGCCTGATTCCCGAGAACGATATCGGCCACGCAGAAGGAAACACCGCAATGACCGCCCAACTTTCCAATCCGCTTCAAGCCTT
Source organism: Tepidisphaeraceae bacterium (assembly GCA_036387255.1). Lineage (GTDB taxonomy): Bacteria > Planctomycetota > Phycisphaerae > Tepidisphaerales > Tepidisphaeraceae > DASVUC01. The sequence goes on from DASVUC010000055.1 coordinate 4,406, forward strand.
CCAATGGGATCGTCAGCCTGATGCCTTCCGCTACGTGAATGAGCTGGTCGATGCGTTCATCGCGGAATGTCCGGCGGCGGCGAAGCTCGCACAGCGGATGCGGGATGAAACCGGAACGCGGTTCTATGACTGGGTCGGCCACATCCAGCTCAACCGGCGCGATCCCCGGCTAAGAGACCTCAATGCCGTCGGTTACACGGCTCAGAAAGACTACAAGACCTTTGCCGTCTTCAGCCACGACGGCGGGATCTTTCCCACGATCGTCGTAACGGACGGCCACTTTGAGATCGGCATCAAGGCGGAGCTCGTGGCGGATTATCTCGCCGCGAACAACCTGGATGTCCCGATCGAAGGCGGGCCGCTGGCGGATGTGCGCCTGGCAAAGGTCTGCACGTGCGGGCAAAACTCGCTCGTGGTGATCGAGCGGCATGGGGACAATACGTTTGAGTACCTGGCCAATGGGCCGAGCAAGTTGGAAGCGGATGCGCAGAGAAAGCTGCTTCGGCTGCATCACCTCGAGCGCCTGCGGATGCGCAAGCGGGATTTCGAAACCGATGAAGAAGGTTTCGCCCACGCCAACAAGATCATCGATGATTCCATCGCCGACCTTGGTGTGCATCTGACGTGTGATCTGTTCTTCCGCGCGGAGCGCGAGTACTGGCAGCGGCGCAATCGCGCGGCTCAGGTTCAATACGCCCGGCAGGAGAAGCTTGGCCTGGGCTGGGGCAATCACGACCACCACACGTATCGCTGCTCCAGGAAGAATTTCCATCTGCTCGTCGCAACGTGGGAGAAGCTTGGCTTCCATTGCCGGGAGCGCTTCTACGCGGGACGCGAAGCGGGCTGGGGCGCGCAGGTGATGGAACAGCCGATTACGGGAATCACGACGTTCAACGACGTGGATCTGTCGGCGGATGAGCTGATGGGCGATTTTTCACATGACGGTCTGAGCGAGCGGGATGCGCTGGGGACAGTCGGCCTGTGGTGCGGCCTGCATGGGGAGAGCTTCCTCCAGGCGGGGATGCATCACCTGGAGGCGCAGTTCGACTTTGACGCGCTCACGCAGCAACTCGCGGCGGAAGAGGGCGTGAAGACCATGAAGCCGTTCACGAACTTTTCTTATCTGCGACAAGCCTTCACCGAAGGCGAGCGCTGGCAGGTTGACTCGACCCGAATCGAATCGCTGGTGAAGCGGAATTTGATCACGCCTCAGCAGGCGGAGAATTTCCGCGAGCAGGGGGCGATTGGATCGCACCTGGAGAACCTTGAGCGCAACGACGGCTTCAAGGGGTTTAACCAGACCGGCGTGAGCGAGATCATCGCCGCGACGGATCCGCGGAAGCAGAACATGCCGGCGCGAGTTTGATTATTTAAGTGGAAGACACAGCGCACGGGTTGAAAACCGTGCCACGGCTATTCCAGGTCGTAGAGGGAATTGTCTGCCGAGAGAAATCCAGTTCGGGGGGCGACGACGCCGGAGTCCTTGGGGTCCTTCTGCGTAAAACGCTCGATCAGCGATTCGGCATGACCATCACAGAAGCAGACATTGGTTCTGCGGCGGTGGCGAAAGCCTTGCGTGCCGGCCCATCGGGCGACGTTCGAATCAGCTGCGGTGAAGAATGGGGCACGCATGTAGCGATTGGTACCCGCGGCGTATTCACCGTCGCCGAAGATGGCAGTACGCGATGGCTGACGCACCTGGCTCGCCTTGGCGGAAGGCCGGAATTTGGTCCCCTGAAGCTCGCCGCCTAGATAGCTCGTGTTGTAGTTGTAGCCGGTGAAGAGGGTGCCGGGGCTGGATTTCCCGTCCCAACTCGGGCACTGCTGGATCTTCGCATCCCCCCTGCCGCCCCAAAGCAGACCGGGCACGACCTTCCCGCTGACGAAGGAGAAATCCCAGTTGTCCGCGTTATAAGTGGCGAGCGGATAGTGCCCGCCGTTGGCGACAATGTAGGCGTGCGTGAGGATCCCCATCTGCCGCAGGTTTGACAGGCACTGCACGCTCTTGCTTTGCTCCCGCGCGCTCGACATCGCCGGCATCAGCAGGCCAATGAGCAGCGTGATGATGCCCATCACCACGAGCAGTTCGACGAGCGTGAAGCCGTTGCACAGTTTGGCTCGCATAGGCCCTCTCTCACTGCGTCACCCGTTGGTCATCCATGTACAACCACCAGCACGGCAACACCGTTGGCGAGAGGGTGGGGTGAGGGAAGCGCGCAACCTCCCTCACCCCATCACCTCTCACGAGTGTTTCCGGCGGCGCAGCAGGGTGGCTCCGGCCAGACCCAGCAGGCTCAGTGAGCCCGGCTCGGGGACCAGCCCTGTTGCCGCCAGTGAACTCGATTCGCCGTTGCCCAGGTTTGCATCGATGGCAAGGTAGTCGTCGGGGGTGATGTCGCCGTCGAAGTTCCAATCACCGGCGAACCAGTTCATGCCGCCCGTTTCCTCAGCGATGCCCGGATGCTGACCCAGGTTCGCGTCCACGGCGCCGTAGTCGTCAGGGGTCACCATGCCGTTCAAATCGGCGTCACCGATATAGGCGAATTGTCCGAGCACCGCGCTTGCCCCGACACTGTTGCCCGCGCCGAAGGGCCAGTCGCTGGTTTGGAGCATCGTGTTGTCGAAGAGAGCGAGAATGGGATGCCCCGCCATCGTCTGCCCGGTGGTCGAGATGATGCCGGTCGCGGCGGAGTCGGCGCTGTCCCGGTATCCCTGCCAGCGAAGATTGGAGATCGTGTTGTAGTCGCCGTGCTCGACGATCAGATCGTTGTCGGTCAGGTCCACTACGCCGGTGGCGGCGACGCTCAGCGTGTCGGTTACAAGCGTGTTAGCGCCGCCGGCTCCGACGGTGACCTTGCCCGATGATTGCACTTCCAGATTCGCCAGGTTTTGTGGTGAGTTGAATTCAACCCGCGCCGCGGCTTTCAGGTTCAGCCCTTTGGCGTTTGTCTGGAACTTCGTGCGACCTCCTGCCGCCAGAAACGTCGCTCCAGGCGCGTGGTACTGAGGGCCGTTGATTTCCAGAACCGCGGGACCTGCCTTGGTCGTGGTTCCCTTGGTGATGAACCGGCTGTTGAGGCGGAGGATCCCTTCGACCGCGGCGAGCGTGCCGCCTTCGTTGTAGACGGGCACATTGTAGGTGACCGTCGCGCCGGTGCCGGCGCGAAGCGTGCCGTAGTTCAGCAACGCCGATCCAGCCTGAGGAGAAGCGCCCATCACCGTGACGTCGCCGCTGTGGGTGAGGGTGCCATCGTTGCGAAAGATCGTTCCCTGTGGCGCTTCAACAATGGGTGAGGAGGAAAGATTGCGGACCCCGGTGTTCACCTGATTGTCGGTGTTACCAACAACGGAATCCACGATCATGGGATACGTCGTCCCCGCCGGCACGCTGAAGCGGACGTAGTTGATCCCGGGTAGCTGGGGCGCGGAGAGGTTAATCCAGTCGCCGCCCGCGGAGCCGCTGAGGGTCTGGAGCATGTCGTTCCACTGCTGTCCATTGAAAGCGGAAAGCGGCGACGTAAAGGGTTTGGACCAATCCACTTCCGCGCCATTGGCGACGGTTTCCTGGTACCCGGGTGTGGTGACGCCTTGGGCGTAGAAGTTGGTAGGTCGGGTGAAGCTGTGCGTGCCGGCGCTGACCCAGGTTTGGCCGTCGTAGCTCAGCTCAACTTTGCTCATCCGGTCGTACGTAAACGGGGTGGCAGATGCGCCGGGATTTCCGTTGGGCCAGTCAAAGTCGATCAAGCCGACCGCGGCGTGGACGCCAATGGACATGCCCGACGCTGCGGCGGTCTGCGCGAGCTTGAGCGTGAGCTGACCGCCCGCGCCGATGCCGGTGATGTGGCTCGCGGAGAAAGCGCTATTGAACGGGGTGAGCACGCCGAAACCTGTGTCCGCGGCGGGCTTGCCGATGGCGCCGGCGGAGTTGGTCCAACTGTTGTTGGTCAGATCACCGGCGTCGTAGCTGACGACATCGCTGGCGAAAAACGCATCGGCCAGGGCGAGCGTAGGGAACGAGACCGCCGCCGCCGCGCCGAGTAGCGCGGCAGAGTTTTTGAGACGGGACATCAAGCTGCTCCTGCGCCAATTCGCGTGGCGCGCATACGAAAACCCTCGCCCCTGCGATCCTGAAGATTCAGGAGGACAAGGCCGAGGGCAAAGCAGCTTCTGTTGGCTTAAGAAGGGTGCTCACCCGGCCGTCCTGTTTCGCGAGGACGAATCCGAACGCACCAGCCGCACTAGCGCGACTGGCAACACCCTTCAGGCCGGTCTTCTGACTTAGGACAGTCCAATGACTGGAAGCGATCTTCCCATTCCGGTGCTCGGAACAGTGATCGCCTCCGGACCAAACGTCCATCACAGCGGCGCGTCCGTGGCGGATTTTCACCGCCTTCCCATGCCGTCGCATCCAGCGACGACACGCTTTGCAAGCGCGCCTGAAGGTAGGAACACCCTATCAAGGTTTGAAGGAATTTCAATGTGTAGGGGCAAGGCTTGTAATCCCGGGCGCAGGCAGTGGGCGCGCGATGGGATCAGTGCTTCGCGCGATGAATGCTCAGTTCTACCAGCGCCGCCGCGCCGCTGAGTGAGCCGCTCTTGAACCCGGAAAGATCCAGTGCAACAAATCGGTAGCCGGCAGACTTGATGCCGCTCACGATCGCCTCGCGATTTTCAACTGCTCGCAGAAGTTCATCAGTAGGAAGTTCCACGCGCGCCACGTCGCCGTGATGCCTCACGCGAAACTGCCGAAAGCCCAGCCCGGCCAGAACATCTTCAGCTCGCTCAATCTGCGCGAGAAGCTCGCGCGTGATCGGTGTACCGGCGGGAACACGAGAGCTCAGGCAAGCCATCGCCGGCTTGTCCCACGCAGGAAGATTCATCGCCTTGGCCAGAGCGCGGACATCGTCCTTCGTGATTCCCACCTCGAGCAGTGGGGAGCGGACGCCCCGCTCCTCTGCCGCGCGAATGCCCAGTACATGATCATGTACATCGTCCGCATGCACTCCGTCTACCACCGCATTCCACCCCTCGCGTTGTCCCAGCGAAACCAGCTTCGTGTACAACTCGCTCTTACAGAAATAGCAGCGGTTTCCGGCGTTGGCCGCATAATTCGGATCGTCGCCCTCTTGCGTGTCCACCAGCCGATGCCGCACCCCCAGCTTTTCAGCCATGGCTACAGCATCGCGCTGCTCGCGCTTCGGGTAGCTTGGGGAGACGCCGATGCAAGCCAGGGCCTTTTTGCCCAGTTGCTCCTGCGCCACGGCCGCCACCAGGGCGCTGTCGACACCGCCAGAATACGCGACGAGGACCGACCCCATCGCGCGAATTCGATCGCGCAAGGCTTGGAGCTTCGCCTCTTGCGCCGGCGTCACGAGGTTCTCCCAACGTTCTGTTCAAGCGGCGCCTCTGCACGATCCGCACATCGACTATTAATGGCCGCGGCCAAGTGTGCTGCGCCATAGCCATTGTCAATGTTCACCACCCCGATGCCGGGCGAGCAACTGTTGAGCATGCCCAGCAGCGCCGCCAGCCCCTGGAAGCTCGCTCCATATCCGATGCTCGTCGGCACCGCGATCACCGGCGCCGCAAGCAGTCCAGCGACAACGCTCGGCAGCGCCCCTTCCATGCCCGCGCACACAATCACGACGTTTGCCTTGCGCATTTCATCAAGCTGCGCCAGCAAGCGATGAAGCCCCGCAACGCCGACATCGTAGATTCGCTTGGCGCCGTGCCCCATCAGGTCGAGCGTGATGGCCGCTTCTTCGGCAACGGGAAGATCACTCGTTCCGGCGGCCATGATCAGCACGCCTTTCTTTCGAACACGCTCCGGCTCGCGATCCATCCAGATCACCCGCGCGACTTCATCAAACTCCAGCTCCGCAACGCGCTTTCGCGCCGCTTCAAACTGATCAGGGGTCGCGCGCGTCCCGAGAAGGCGGGGACCGCACTTCGCGAGCCGCGCCGCGATTTCCGCCACCTGCTCGGCGGTCTTGCCGGCGCAGTAGATCGTCTCGGGAAAACCTCGTCGAATCTCGCGATGGTGATCGACCTTCGCAAAGCCCAGGTCTTCAAACGGCAACGTGCGCAGCGAAAGCAGCGCCTCGTCCACGCTCTGCTCCCCCGCCGCCACGCGTGCCAGCAGCGCCTTGATATTTTCCTCGCTGTTCACGCCCCTACGATAGCGGGGCAGCGGATGTCATCCAACCGCGAAAACCCGCATCGGCGTCGCCAAATATGCCCCTAAGCGGATGACCCCGTCGCCGGCGGCGCCGAGGTGGGATTGGTCGCGCCGGCGCAGGCGGTGGCAATTGCCTTGGCGCGGAGGAAACACCTCCGGGCGGCTGGCTCGTTGTCCATCTCCAGCAGCAGCCGGCCAAGCTGCGTCAGCCGCGCCGCGACCGCCGCGTGCTGCTCGCCGTACAGGCTGCGGTCGATCTTCAGCGCCCGCTCAAACTGCTCCAGCGCTGCCTCGCGCAGGCCCATCTCCTGAAGCGCCACAGCCAGGTTGGAGCAATCGCGCGAAACGGCCGGATGGTTCTCCCCGTGAATCCCCTCGTGAATCTCCAGCGCCTTCTCGAACAGCGATTTTGCGGACGCCGTCTCTCCCATCGCGCGCATCACGATGCCCTGGTTGGCCATGATGCTGGCGATGATCGGGTGCGTTTCGCCATAGGTCATGCGCGCGACCTCCAGTGCACGGTCGAAGTAGGTGCGCGCCTGCTCCAAGTCTCCCGCACCTGTCAGCACGTAACCTAAGTTGTTCACCACGTGGGCGATCTTCGGATGCTCCTGGCCGTAGTGCGACTCGAAAACCTCAAGCGCCCACTGGAACTGCTGGCGTGCCCCTTCAATGTCACCGGATTCGTGCAGCGCGATCCCCAGGTTGTTGAACACACTGGCGGAGTGCGGATCGCTGGCGCCGTAGACGTTCTGGTCAATCGACAATGACCGCTCAAAGCATGCCTTGGCCTCGGCCAGGTTGCCCATCATGCGATGCATTCGGCCGAGGTTGTTCGCGATTGCGGAAACCCGCGGGTGCTTCTCCCCATAGAACTCCTGCGCCAGCGCCAGCGCCCGTTCGAAGAGGCCCTTGGCTTCGTCGAACTGCGCGCGCTTGGCGAGATATCGACCGGCGTTTTCCAGCACATCGACCGTTGCGCGCGGCGCGATGCGATTTGCTTCGGCATGGAATGCGCTCGCCAGTGCATGCGGCAGAAGTGCGGCGCAGTAATCCCAGCTCGCCAGGTCCTGGCTGTCGAACTTGAACACGCCGGAAAGGAGCTTCACCGCCGCCTCGGCAAACTTCTGCTGCTGCTCGACCGGCAGACGATCGCGCACCAGGTTCCCCACCAGCCGGTGCATGCTCGTTGACGTCCGCTCATCTCGAATCAGCGAATACTTCGCAAGCGCCCCAATCGCTTCCTCAAGCATGTGCTCATTGGCGAGAAGCACGCTCAATCCATCAGGCAATCCCTCAGCCCCGCGAAGGAGTTCGCGCGGCACCGCATCGCTGCCCAGGTACGCCAGTAAGCTCATCAAGCTGTAGCCAACCTGCGATTCTTCCTGAAGCTGACGGCAGGCCAGCTCCCACGTCATGTGGACCGAATCGGGATAATCTCCCGTCGGACGCACATCCCGCAGCAGCTCACCCCAGTAATGT
>DASVUC010000056.1:0-6191 GCA_036387255.1 Tepidisphaeraceae bacterium
GATGGCGATCGAAGCCGAGGCGTTGGCGTGATCTGCTCGAGGGAGAGCGAGGCGCGATCAGCTGAGCGGGTGGTGACAGGCGCGGTCGCGACGGGCTTGGGCTCGGGGACGGCGCGCATGACGGGTTTGGTGGCGCAGCCGATCGTGCAGGTAAGGGCCGCTGCGATGATCAGTTTGAGATGCTTCATCATTCGCCTTGATCGTAGCACGGGCGGCGGCGCGGTGTCGTCTAGGGGATGACCTTGTTGAGGGGGTAGGTGATGATTCCAGTGGCGCCCGCGCGCTTGAGGCGGGGGATGAGCTCGCGCTCCTGTTTTTCCTCCAGGATTACCTCGATGGCGACCCAGGCGGAATCCGCGAGATGGCTGACGGTGGGGCTCTTTTCCGAGGGGATAAAGCTGACCACTTCGTCAAGCTTGTTCTTGGGCACGTTCATCTTGAGTCCGACCTTGGCACGCGCTTCCATCGCGCCGCGGAGGAGCATGGCGATGTTTTCCATCTTTTCGCGCTTCCAGTCCACCGCCCAGGCCTGCTTGTTGGCGACGAAGCGGATGGTGCTGGTGAGGAGCGTGTCGATGATGCGGAGGTTGTTGGCGCGGATGCTGGAGCCGGTCTCGGTGACGTCGACGATGCCGTCGAGCAGGCGGGCCTTGATCTCGGTGGTGCCCCAGGAGAATTCGACGTTCACCTTCACCTTGCGCGCGGCGAAGTATTTGCGGGTGACGTTCACCAGTTCGGTGGCGATGATCTTGCCCTCCAGATCCTCCGGACGCTGGATGGGGCTTTCATCGGGAACGGCCAGCACCCAGCGGGCGGGATTGGATGACGCGCGGGAGTAGGTGAGGTTGCAGATTTCGACAACATCTTTTTCGTTGTCGTTTTCGACGATCCAGTCGTGACCGGTCAGGCCGCAGTCGACGATGCCATCGACGACGTATCGGCTGATTTCCTGCGCGCGGAAGAGGACGGCGGAGATTTTTTCGTCGTCGACGCGGGGGAAGACGCTTCGACCGTCGACGCTGACCTTGTAACCGGCGCGACCGAAGAGATCGATGGTGGATTGCTGCATGCTGCCGCTGGGAAGGCCCAGCCGCAGGGTGGATGCTGGTAGGCGGTCGGTCATCTGTGGGGTCCTGAGTGCTGAGTCCCGAGCGGCTGCGCGAAGCGCGGTTCAGGAATGGCTTAGGCTTTGGCTTTTTTCTTGCCCTTGGCGTCATCCATGGATGCGTTGCGCAGGCTGACGTAGAAGCCGTAAATTTCCTCGGCCTTGATGTGGTGCTCGATGAACTTCTGGGCGTCTTCGAGCGAGGCCTCTTCGTCGAAAACCTCTTCTTCCCGCAGATAATCCAGCATGGATTCATCCAGTGGGAAGGCGTTGCCGTCGAGGCTGAAGAGCATCACGTAGGCCTCGACGAAGGGATGCACATCAGGCAGCTCGCGGAGGAACTGGCGGGCGTCGCGGCGGCTGATCTCCTTCAGGCGGTTGAGGCTCAGCGTGTGCTCCCGCTCGAAGATGTTGTTGAGCGACTGCGTGATCATGGCAACACGGCGCTCGATCTCTGGATAGCGCTGGCCGAGCATTTCCTGGATCTCCAGATCGGTTGCGACGCGGAGTTCATTGAGGTCGACGAACTCCTTCTCGATCGCTTTCATCGCCTGCTCGGCGCGCTCATCCGAGACGTTGAAGCTCATGGCTCCGCGCACGAGCGCGTTGAGCGGCTCCTGGGCCGACTTGGGCTGGGGCTTGTGTTCCTTGACGAGCTTGCGACAGAGGCTCTTGAGATCGTCCGCATGTTTGGTGGCGTTCTTCATTGATCTGATGCTGAATTGTCTGTGCTGGGGGACGGACCGTTGCCGTCGGATTCGGATTGCTTTTGCTCCTGCTCTTCGCGTTCGCGCTCGATCTGGCGGAGGGTGTCAAGGATGGCCATTTCCTTCTTGAGCTGTTCGTCGAAGTGGAACTTGAGGAAGGGCGCCTGGCGGAGCGTAAGGGACTTGGTGAGCTTGGCGCGCATCATGCCGGCGGAGTGCTTGAGGGCATTGAGTGACGCTTGCTGCTGGCCCGGGGAGCCCATAATGGTGACGTAGACGTCGGCGATGGAGAGGTCGCCGCTGACTTTAACGCGGGTGATGCTGGGGAGGCCGGTGAGGCGCGGGTCGTTGAGCTCGCGCATGATGATCTCGGCCAGTTCGCGCTGGATGGTGCTGCCGAGCATTTCGGTTCGTCGGGTCATAGAAGTAGCTGTCCGCTTTAAGCTCTCCGCCGGTGTTGTTACATCAGGTCGATCTGGTAGTCGATGAGATCCACCTGCGTCACGTTTCGCACGAAGTCAACCAGCTTGCTCAGGGCGCCTTGGACATAACTGCTGTCGTTGCTGACCATCGCGATGCCGAGGATGGAGCGGCGATGCTCATCGAGCGCTCCGACTTCGGCGATGGAGACGTTGTGCCCGTGGGCGATGCGGTCCTTGATGCTTTTCACGACGCGGCGTTTGTCCTTCAGGCTCATCGCGTCGTGGATGTGGATTTCGATCTGCAAAACTCCGATGGTCATGGTTTTAGCTGACAGCTTGCAGCTGACAGCTTGTTTTTACAGCGTCCTCTCGAACGTTTCCTTGACGTAGCCTTCGAATCGGTCGCCGATCTTGATGTCGTCGTAGCCGGCGAGCTTGATACCGCACTCGAAGCCGCTCTTCACTTCGCGAACGTCTTCCTTCACACGGCGGAGCGTTTCGATGGAGAGGTTCTCGGTGATGACGCGGCCGTCGCGGATGAGGCGGATCTTGCTGCCGCGCTGGATGTGACCGTCGGTCACCATGCAACCCGCGATGTTGCCGACGCGCGACACCTTGAAGACCTGGCGGACTTCCACATGACCGTGCAGCTTCTCGCGCTCTTCCGGCGTGAGCATGCCGCTCAGCGCCTTCTTGAGATCGTCGAAGATCTCGTAGATCACGCGGTACGTTTTGACGTCGACGTGGTTCTGTTCGGCCAGCGCGCGGGCGGATTCGTCGGGCACCACGTTGAAGCCGATGATGGCCACGCGGTTGTCGGTTGGCTTGCCCTTGGTGGCCATCGCCAGCTCGACATCGCTCTCGGTGATCGTACCGACGCCGGAGTGAATGACGCGAACCTTCACTTCTTCGGTGTTTTGGCCGGTGACGGTGGCGACGAGTGTTTCGACGGAGCCCTGCACGTCGGCCTTGATGATCAGGTTGATGGTCTGGACGTCGCCGGCGCGCATCGTGTCGAGCAGGTTGTCCAGCGTGACCTTGTTCTGCTGACCCAACTGCTGCTGACGGTTGCGCATCCGGCGGTCTTCGGCGATCGTGCGGGCGCGCTCCTGTTCATCAACGGTGTAGAACTTGTCACCGGCGTTGGGGAGCAGGTCCAAGCCGCTGACGATGACGGGGGTGGACGGGCCGGCTTGTTCGATCTGCTGGCCGCGATCGTTGAGGAGCTGGCGCACGCGGCCGTAACCTTCGCCGGAGAGGACGACATCGCCAAGATGCAGCGTCCCGTCCTGCACGAGCACGGTCGCGACGGCGCCCAAACCTGGATCGACGCGCGATTCGATGACGGTGCCGCGCGCGGGCGCCGACGCATCGGCCTTGAGATCCAGAAGCTGCGACTGGTAGTCGAGGATTTCGATGAGCTCCTTGATGCCCTGGCCCGTTGTGGCGCTGGTGCGGATGACTTCAGTGTCACCGCCCCACTCGACGGGATTGAGGCCTTGCCCGGCGAGCTGGCCGAGGACCATGTCGGGGTTGGCGTCGGCGCGGTCGATTTTGTTCAGAGCGACCACGATCGGCACCTCCGCGGCGCGGGCGTGGTTGATGGATTCAATTGTCTGCGGCTGCACGCCTTCGGCGGCGGAGACGACGAGGACGACGACGTCGGTCATCGTTGCGCCGCGAGCGCGCATCTTGGTGAAGGCTTCGTGACCGGGCGTGTCGATGAAGGTAACGCGCTTGTTGCCCGTTTCGGTTGCGACTTCGACTGTCCACGCGGCGGTGTGCTGCGTGATACCGCCCGCTTCGCCGGCGGCGACGTTGGCGTTGCGGATCTTGTCGAGCAGCGACGTCTTACCATGGTCGACGTGACCGAGGATGGTGACGACCGCGGCGCGAGGCTGAAGCGCATCGCCGGCGTCTCGTGAATCGAATTCGGAGATAAGCTGGTCTTCCAGCGACTCTTCCTGGGCGACGCGCAACTCGACGCCGTAGTCCAGCGCGATTGCGGCGGCAGCATCGGTATCAAGGGTCTGGTTGATCCCGGCGAAGACGCCCTGGCTCATGAGCCGCTTGATGATGTCGTTGGCCTTCACGCCGAGCGCGCCCGAGAGCGACTTCACCGTGATTGGCTCTTCAATCTCGATCGGCTCGCCCTTCTGGGCGCCGGTCTTGGCGAGGATGTGCTGGCCGCGGTGCTCGCTCTTGCGGAGATGGCTTTCGAGCGCGCTGCGGCTCTTGCCGGCTTCGTTGAGACGAATCTGGCGGTCGAGCAGATCCTGTTCGCTGAATTCCTTGAGCTTCTCCATCGCTTCACCGCGGCGACCATCGGTGCCGCGCCGGCGATTGGAGAGGGTGCGATTCTTCTTCTTTTCTGCGTCTTCGTCCTCGCTGGTCTTGACGCCGCGACCGACGCCGCCACCGGGTCGGGCGATTAAGGTTGACGGCCCTTGCCCGCCGCCATCCTGCGGACGGCGCGGACCGCGCGGCTTGTCGACGATGTCGGGCTTCTCCTCGCGGATGACGGTCGGGCCCTGGATGATTGCGGGGCGCGGGACGACCATGCGCGGAGGCGCAACCGGAGCCCGCGGGGCGGCGGGAGCGGCGCCGGCGCGATTGGCCATGGTGATAGTCTGCCGGAGGACGGGCTGATGACGATTAGGCTCGCCGGCGCGAGGCGCTGCGGGTGCGGCCGGCGCGGGCGCTTTGGCTGCAATAGCGGGCGCTGCCGAAGCAGCTTGCGGAGCGAGGGGTGCCGGGGCGACAGGCGCCGCAGGCGTGGGCGCTTCGGCGGCAATGCGGGGCGCTTCGGGTTGTGCGGGAGCAGCCGGAATAACCGGCGCGGGAGCTGCGGGAGCAGGGGCGGCTTCAACGGTCGTCTCGAGAGGCGCTTCGACCCTCGGAGCGGCCGGAGCAGCGGGCGCGACTTCAGCGGGAGGCGGCGCCGGCTTCTCGAGGACGCGCGGCGTCGGCGCTTCAACTGGGGCTTCGGGCGCCTTCTCAACATGGCGCGCTTCAGGCGGAGCCTCCATGGTGGTCGTGGCGGTGGCGATGCCGCCGTCGTCATCCGAGGCGTCAGCGGTCTTCTTCTTGCGCGCGGGCGCTTTCTTCTTGGTCACGACTTCAACGGGCGCAGCGGTTTCGATCGCGGTGCCGCCCTGATGGCCGCTGAACCATTCGCGCACCGTCTCGGACAATCCGAGACTGAGCACGCTCATGTGGTTGGGGACCTTATCGGCCAGACCCTCGGCGCGACACTTCTCCAGGATCTCTTTGCTTGTGACGCCAAGTTCCTTGGCGATTTGGTTGACGCGAATGCCTTTAGCCACACAGTCTCCGAAAAAACCGGCGCGCTCCAGTGCGCGCACATCTCGACCTTACCTACTACGTCTCCGCCGCTTTAAAGGTCGCGGCAGCCTCGATCCTTTACCGTCCTTGTCGCGGCAACTTGTTGTTGGCCGCTTCACGCTCTACGCCGGCTCATCCTGGCTCGGCGAAGGCGGCGCGAGGCGACCTTCGGCGAGTGCCGCCGTATCCGTATCTTCGTCGATGAAGTCCTTGCGTTCCTGATCGCCGTCATCATCGGAAGCGAGGCCGGAAATTGCCGCTTCCTCTGGTGAGAGCTCATCGCTCGATGCGAGAATCTCTTCCTTGTGGGTGGTGATTTCCGGCGCGGTGCCGTCGGTTGCTTCCAACGCGCCTGGCATGCGGTCGCCGTTTTCGTCTGGGGTGGGCAGGGCAGTATCTTCAGGTCGCACGGCAGCCTCCGGTGTCTGGGGTAGCAACGGATTTGCAAATGCGACGCCATCGATGCCGCGTCCACCGGCTTCGGCGAGCGCTGCGGCACCACCCACCCTGGCGGCTGCCTGTGCGGCCTTCTTCTGCTCCTGCTCAACGGCGACGATCTTCGCTTCATCAGCACATCGATCAACGACCTGCTGAGCTTTCTCCTCGTCCAGG
>DASVUC010000057.1:0-3921 GCA_036387255.1 Tepidisphaeraceae bacterium
GTCTCGCGCATGCAATGCTGCGCATGGGCGAGACGCCCATGCCACGCCCCGATCCACCGTCTTAAGCGCTGGCCTTGTGACACACCTCAAGGCGATTTTGCGTTTAAGGCAACAATCGCAAAAATGCCCCTCGCAAGCACCTGATCCATCACCATGTGGTATTTCGCCTACGGCTCCAACCTCAACGCCGCCGCCGTCACCCAATGGTGCCGACACCACGGCCAGCGCTCGCCCATCCACAAACCGGGCAAGCCCGCCGTCCTCGATAACTACCGTCTCGGCTTCCCCATCTTCAGCGAGTACTGGGGCGGCGGCGTCGCCGACATCGTCTACGACCCCGGTAAATACGTCGCCGGCGCGCTCTTCAACCTCAGCGACGCCGAGCTCTCCATCCTTGATCAAAAAGTTGGCCGCAAGCTCGACACCACCGGCCGGGACATCGGCGTCGTCAAACGGATCGAAGTCAAAGTCTCACCCCTCGGCAAAGGGGAACCGGTCCAATCCCTCACCTACACCGGCGTCTCTGTCGACAAAAACCACATCCCTCCCACCCAGCACTACATGGAGCTGCTCATCCAAGGCGCCTATACCACCGGATTGTCGATGATGTGGATCGCCTACCTGAAAAGCTTCAGCACCCAGGTAGGTCGAGCCCCTCGCCCCCCCGGAACAGGCGACGCCGCCTCCCGTTTGTAACGTAGCATGGGCGTCTCGCCCAAGCCGTCTTAGAAAAGACTAAACAACAAGTACGCGAAGGGTCCTGCAAACAGCGGACTATCGATAATGTCGAGGATCCCCCCAAAGCCCGGCACCAGCCTCCCCGAATCCTTCACATCCGCATCCCGCTTCATCAGCGACTCCAGCAAGTCACCCACCTGCCCGATCCCGCCGATGATGATCCCGAACACGAACGCCTTCCACCAGGGCACCCGGGGAATCCAGGGCGCGCACGCGGCCCCAATAAGTCCCGCCGTCAGCAACCCCACAAACAATCCCTCCCAAGTCTTTCCAGGGCTCAGCCAAGGAATCAGCTTGTGCTTCCCCAGTGCCCGCCCGCCAAAATAAGCGCCGATATCCGTGAACTTCACCATCAGCAGGATCGACAGAATCACCCACGTCGTCCCGTGGAAATCATGAGGCCCCTGCGAATGTTTCACCCGCAGCGCCATGATGAACCACCCAAGCCCGCCCAGGTAAAGCGTCGTCAGAACCGTCCCCGCCATCCGCACGATCGCATCCTGCGTCTGCATGCTCCACGCCCGCCGCAGCGCCGCCGACAGCATGATGAACACCACGATGAACGCGAAGCTGCTCGCCGCGATCTTCTGGAAGGGGGGGAACTGCGTGAGAAAAGCATGCGTCACCAGCAGCGCCGATCCAATGGCCGCGATGATGCGGTAGGGGCGCACGCGCTCGGCCGTAAAAAGCGTCGCCAATTCATCCGTCGCGATCGGATTGACGAACAGCAGGATCACCATCAACCCAATCCCGCCAATACCCCCGCGAAAATGCTGCTCCGCGTACCGCGCCTCCATCCAGGAGCGCGTCCACCGCTGCGCCTCACTATCCACCCAAAGCAACAAAAACAGCCCCGCCAACATGATGGGCCCAAACGTCAACCGATTCCGAAGTGCTCTCTCCATGCGGCCGAAGTTGTCGCCGCAATACTGCCCATGAGCAAGTCGCTGCACGCGGCAGAAACTGTTTGCTACAATGTTGGTTAATGACCACGGCGCTACTGAAGTCCGCTCTGAAGCTGCCCCCCGCTCAGCGAATTCTCCTTGTCGAGCAGATCTGGGACAGCCTCGCGGCTGAAAAAGATGTGCCTTCACTTACCAAAGCGCAATCTGATGAACTTGAGAGCAGGTTAACTCGCCTCAAAAAAACCGGCTCCAAAGGCTCGACTTGGAATGAAGTAAAGAAGCGCGTGAGAAAACGCTCATGAAGCGTTCGCTCTTCATCGAGCCTGAAGCGGAAGCGGATATCACCAACGCCCGCTTATGGTACGAGCAGCAGCGGTCTGGCTTGGGCGATGAATTCCTTCTGAGCCTCGAAGCCTCGTTCGAGGCGATTACGATGCGACCGAATTCGTTCCCCAGCGTCAGGAAAGGCGTCCGACGGGCGCTGACACCGCGCTTCCCCTATCTGGTGCTATTCGTTGAAAGCAGACGCGAAGCGTCGATCTTCGTTGTGGGAGTCTTCCACACCAGCCGCAACCCCCGCACTTGGACGAAGCGAGCAAGGTGACTACCTCGGCGTCAGCGTATTCGTATGATCCAGCGCCCCAAACCGCCGGTTCCGCCCCGAGAATTCCTTGATCGCCCCGTGCAGATCCTCCACCCCAAAATCCGGCCATAACGTCTGGCTCACCACCAGCTCGGCGTAGCTGATCTGCCACAAAAGGTAATTGCTCACCCGCATCTCCCCCGCAGTGCGAATCAGCAGATCCGGATCAGGCATCCCCGCCGTGTACAGATGATCCGAAATCGCCTGCTCGTCGATCTCGTCAACCGTCATCTCCCCGCGCTGGACTTTCTCCGCGATCACCTTCATCGCATCCGTGATCTCCGCGCGTGAACCGTAATTCAGCGCCAGGTTTAGCGTCAGCCCGTCGTTCTCTTTCGTGATCTCCAGCGTCTCGTTCATCTCCTCCAGCACCGGCTCCGGCAGGTGATCCAGCCGGCCGATCTGGCGGAAGCGGATGTTGTTATCCATCATCGTCTTCCGCTCGTTGCGCAAGTACGTGATGTACATCTCCATCAAAAACGAAACCTCCTCCACCGGCCGCTTCCAGTTCTCCAGGCTGAACGAATACAGCGTCAGAAAATCCGGCCCCCCATGCTCCTTCCGCAGCCGCGCGCATTCGGTGACGATGTTCCGCACCGTCACCGCTCCCTGCTGATGCCCCCGCACGCGCTCCAGCCCCCGGCGCAGCGCCCAGCGGCCGTTGCCGTCCATGATGATCGCCATGTGGCGCGGAAATCGTTCGGCCGGGATATCGGAAAGCAGCGTCATAGGTTTCTTCGGTTATACTTTACAACATAAAGTAATCCCGTGCCACCGGGAAAGTTGCACCAAGTGCAGCCTTCCCAGAGGCAAGGGAGGAATTGTAGCCGAGAACCCAAGCAGGCGTGCAACGCCGAAGAATTTCGCCGCGCCAATGACCTACACCACAGCCGTCGCCCGCGCCTGCGCCTTGGGCGCATTTTCCGCCACCAGGTTCAGGTGATACTCATACGCATCCACCAGCGCCATCCAGGATGCATCGATGATGTTCTCCGACACCCCAATCGTCCCAAACAGCTCCCGCGTCCCGTCCCCGCGGTCGCGCTTGCACTCGATCACCACCCGCACCTTCGCCGCCGTCTCCGCGCGCGAGTTGATCACCCGCACCTTGTAATCCGTCAGGTGCACCTGCTCGATCGCCGGATAATGATTCTTCAGCGCCTTGCGCAGCGCCCCATCCAGCGCATTGACCGGCCCATCTCCCTCCGCCACGCGATGCTCCACCGCATCCGCCACGCGAATCTTCACCGTCGCCTCCGAAACCGGCGTCGCATTTGCCGCCTGCTTCAGCACCACGATGCGGTAGTGATCCAGATCAAAGAACTTCTGATACCGATCGATCTCCTTGCGCAGCAGAAGCTCAAAGCTCGCCTCCGCCGCCTCGAACTGGAAGCCTTGATGCTCCAGGTCCTGCACCTTCTCCAGCACGCGCCGCAGCGTCGCCTTGTCGTTCTCGATGTCGAACTTCTTCCCCGCCTTGGCCGCGATGTTGCTCGCGCCGCTCAATTCCGACACCAGAATCTTCCGCGTGTTCCCGACCGTCTCCGGCGACACATGCTCGTACGTGCTCGCATCCTTCTGCACCGCATGCACGTGCATCCCACCCTTGTGCGCAAAAGCGCTCGACCCCACATA
>DASVUC010000058.1:0-46058 GCA_036387255.1 Tepidisphaeraceae bacterium
AGAATGCTCAGCCGCTCAGGAGGAGGCGGGGGTAGGCGAGAGTATTCCAGTGGTTGCGACGGCACCGGCGGAATGCTAAAGGTCTCGCCGGCTTTTTCCAACATCGGGGAGGAAGCTATGGGCGGGGTCTGGGGCAGCGCCAGAGTTGAAGCTCCGTCGGCTACCCGAAGGGCACGAAGGAACGCGAAGGGATCCGCAGATGACGCAGATTTCGCAGATTGAGACCTGACCGGCCTGACCCCGTTAGCGCTCACTGAATTTCACCGGAGGGAAAAGATGCTTGAAATCGGCCGGGCTGATAAATCTGATGGAGCCATCGCGAAGGATCACGTGCGCCCCCGTTTCGTGAAGTCCTAAGGGTTCTGCAACCAATATCGGCTGCCCGTCAAAAATGGAGTGGCCGATGTCGAATCGCCTGTACGAGCAATATCCTTCTTGGGTTAGCTGTGCGGCTTGCTCAACCGGAGACCCTGAAGCGGGATCATCACCTCCCGCAGGACAAACGAACACTCGCGGGTCGTTTATCGAGCCACAGAGCACAAGATCCTCAAACCGGGGTATAGCTCCCGCATGAGAAGCCGAATAAGCGGAGATCGCGGACGCAATCACCGACAAGTTTTCGCGACAGTGGTTGATCTGGGATCGCCTCAGTGCGCGTCGGTCCCGGACTGTCACGAGGCTGTTGTAAGTCAACAGCGCAGCCCCAAGCAACGCGAGCACGGCGGCAATGATCGTCGCAAGACGGCGCCACCGTGCGCCGTCAATTCTTCCGTATTGCAGCACGCGCGGCATGGTAGGCCTCAGGTGGGGGAAGATTAAAGGGGACATCCAGCTTTTTCCAACATCGGGGAGGAAGCTATGGGCGGGGTCTGGGGCGGCGCCCCAGTTGAAGCTCCGTCGTGTTCCTTCCTTACATCCAAACGTCGCGACTCTGGGAAGAAGGCGAGAAGCCCCCCCCGCGAAACCATCCGGCCCCAAGTTTTCCTTCTCGCCTTCTCCCCAGACCCCTCATCCACTCATCTTTCCTTCCCCCATTCAAGCCCCTCTGATGTGAGGGTTCACCAGCGCCGTCTTCGGGCATCAATCGGCCAGTCGCTCGAGAAACCACATCCTGGCAGGATCCCGCTCCGCCAGATCCTGCGCTATTTCGGACGCCGTTGGCTGGGGCGCGCCGCAAACTCTCTGGAGTTCGGCGATGCAATCTTCTTGCGCGCCGCCTCCAAGGAAAACCTCAAGCGCCGTCTCCTGCGAGTCAGCGCAGATCGCCATGATCTGAGCGTGCAGCGAGTGTCCCACCGCCTCGATGGCGGTGAGGTAGACCCGCCGCAGCGGATCGATGGTGAGAAAACCGAGCCATCGAGCGCCGGCGCTGAGAATCGCGCCGTTGGGCGTCAAGCTAAGCAGGAGAGTGCCCGGGCCTTCGATTCGCCTGACGATCCGATCGCGTGGTGAGACAGGCCACTTCTCCCACCGCTGAACCGATGAAACTTCGGGCTGCCGCTTGTTCCAGTAGCTGTCAATCGCACGCGCGGCGGGAAGGGTTTGCTGAAGGCGCGCAATTGCCTGGTCAGGCAGATCGTCCGCATCGCCCAAAAGGTCGTGCGAGAAGTAAACATTAACGCGAACTCCCATGCCGAGAAACACTAAAGGCACCCGCACGCTTTTTCCAACATCGGGGAGGAAGCTATGGGCGGGGTCTGGGGCAGCGCCCCAGTTCAAGCTCCGTCGTCTTCCTTCCTTACTCAGATGCCACGCCGAACCGTTCGGACGCCACGCCGAACCGTTCGGACGCCACGCCGAACCGTTCGGACGCCACGCCGAACCGTTCGGACGCCATGCCGAACCGTTCGGACGCCATGCCGAACCGTTCGGACGCCATGCCGAATCGTTCCGATGCCATGCCGAATCGTTCGGATGCCATGCCGAATCGTTCGGATGGGCGTTATTCAGACGGAGGTTTACGCGGCTGTCATTTCTCCGCGGGTTTTCTTGGAACCGCTGCCGTTGCGGGTTATTGGGCGGCCGGCCCGAGGTTATTGGCACCCCGTTTCGCCGGATTTTTCTCGACGCGTTTCGTAAAGTCGCGCCGTCGGCGGATCGAAGGTAAAGGTGTGCGACAGACAAACCGGCGGCGCTGCGGTCAATGGGATCAAGGCGCGAGATCGGCGGAGGGGTCGCACGAGTAGGAGATACTGTCATGAGCACAGTACCGAAGAAGCTCGTCGACCGGATCCAGTTTTACGAGGGTCACCTCACCGGTTGGGCGACCAATGCCGTCGCCATCGGCACCACCACCACGGCGGTGACCGACCTGACCACCAAGACCAACGCGGCGCGGGCCGCGTACGATGACCAGCAGGCGAAGATCGCCGCGGCCAAGGCCGCGACGCTGACCTTAAACCTCGCGGTCGAGGCGATGGGGACGGCGGGCGGCGCGATCCTGAAGCAGATTCGCGCCAAGGCGGAGATGAGCGGCGACGGCATCTATGCCCTCGCCCAGGTTCCGCCGCCGGCGACCCCGGGCCCCGTTCCGCCTCCCGGCACACCCACCGACTTCGCCGCGACCTTGAACCAGGACGGTTCGCTGAACCTGAAGTGGAAGTGCGTGAACCCGGCGGGTTCGACCGGCACGACCTACCAGGTGTTCCGCAAGATCGGCGCGAGCGGCACCTTCTCGTTCATCGGCGCCAGCGGCACCAGGTCGTTCGTCGATGCGACGCTGCCGAGCCCGATCTCGGCGGTGACGTACCAGATCCTGGCGGTACGCTCGACGGCGATGGGTTCACCCGCGCAGTTCCTGGTGAACTTCGGCGGCGGTGGCGTGGGAGGCGTGGGAGGCGTGGGCGGCGTGGGCGGCGTGGGCGTGACGACGACGAGCGTCACGGAGCAGGCCCCCAAGCTCGCGGCGTAAGGCAACGTCAAGTGCATGAAGCATGAAACATGAGGAGGGACCGCCGACCTTCTTCATGTTTCATGGCTTCAGGTCTCCAGAAAAACTGAGAACCCCATGCAGATCCCGCCTCCCATCGCGTTTCAGCCGCGCAAGCCGAAGATCGGACGCAAGCGGCACAATGCATCGACATCGTCTCCCGCGCCCGCGCCCGCGCCAGCCCACGTTGTCTCCGTCACGGGAAACTATGGCGACGACTTTGCCGTCTTCACGTTCGATCAGCCGCTGGTGGTGGAAGGGGGGGCGTCGTTTGACATGTTTTACCTGAGCGAGGCGTTCACCGTGCTGACCGGGACGGGGGGTGTGCTGCTCGATCCGTTTCGGCTGAAGATCATCTTCGACGGGATGATCGACGACACGGGCAACGCGTGGGCGTGGACGATCAACCCGGCGCCGGAGGTGGCGAAGATTCATACCGCCCTGGGGGAAGCGGTCGAGCAGGGGACGGGGGAGGCGGAGGTGGGGTGAGGCTTCCGGAAGCATCCGAAGTTCGAAGTTCGAAACAAGCACCAAATTCAAAGAAGCCAGGACGCAAACGAGCAGCGCGCCCGTTTGCGTCATTCCCAATTTGAGATTTCGAATTTCGAATTTGTTTCGGATTTCGGATTTCGAATTTCGTACTTCCCGCCCCGCGACCGGTCGGACGGGTGCGGGGGCGGTGGGGCGGGGGCGGGGGCGGCGGGGGGGGCGAGGGTTGAACAATGCCGGGGATTGGCTAGGATACGGTTCTCGATCGGCCTGGGGTGCGGGAGGCGCGGGCCGTCGTGTCGATTACCGAAAGACGTGGATTGGAAAGGATTTAGGTTTTTCTAAAATGATCAAGGTTAAGAGCCGCGGCAGCGAGACGGCGGAACAGCTTCTTCGCCGCTTCAAGAAGGCGTGCGAAAAAGAAGGCCTCACCAAGGACATCAAGCGGGTGGCCTATTATGAGAAGCCCAGCGAGAAGCGCCGCCGCCGCCAGCGCAAGACGCCGAAGATTCGCTAAAACGTCAGCGTAAAGCGTAAGGAGAGGGGCGGGGCGCCTAACGGGGGTGATGCGCCCGAGGCCGCGTGGCGCGGCTTGACGTGGCGCTCGTACGTTTTACGGACAGACATGATGACTGCTGCACACTCGCCCGCGATTTACACCAAGAATCTGACGAAGGTTTACAGGGATTTCTGGGGCCGGGACAAGGTCCGCGCCCTGGACGATCTGAACCTGACCATCGAGCGCGGGGAAGTTTTCGGCTTGCTCGGGCCCAACGGGTCCGGCAAGAGCACCACGATCAAGCTGCTGCTGGGCTTGATCTTTCCGACGACGGGTGAGGCGTCGGTGCTGGGGCACGCCGCTGGTGATACCGCGATCAACGAGAAGATCGGATTTTTGCCGGAAGAGTCGTACCTGTACCGGTTCCTCAATGGCGAAGAGATCCTGAAGTTTTATGGGAAGCTGTTCAAGATCCCGCGCAAAGAGCTGAACCGGCGGGTGCCGGAGCTGCTGGATATCGTGGGGCTGGATGCCAAGAGCCGCAAGCGCAAGCTGCGGGAGTATTCCAAGGGGATGGCGCGGCGCATCGGGCTGGCGCAGGCGCTGATCAACAACCCGGACCTGATCCTGCTCGACGAGCCGACGACGGGGCTGGATCCGATCGGCACGCGCGAGATGAAGGATTTAATTCTCTCGCTCAAGGCGCAGGGGAAGACGGTGTTGCTGTGCAGCCATTTGCTGGCCGACGTGCAGGATGTGTGCGATCGCATCACCATCCTGTTCCGCGGGAAGATGCAGACGCTGGGGCAGGTGAAGGACCTGGTGCAGGTGAAGGATGTGACGCAGATCTCGGCCCGCGGGCTCAATGGCGAGCACCTGGGCGAGTTGAAGCAGTTTCTGGCCCGCATCGGCGTGCCGGATGCTCAGATCACGCACCCGACCACGACACTGGAGGATTTGTTCATCCGCATCGTGAAGGAGAATACGCCGGCGGGGCAGACGAGCGTGGGGTCGGGTTCTTAAGGGCAATCGTGAACAGGTAGGCCCTCACCCCTTCCCTCTCCCGGGTACGGGAGAGGGGGAAGTTAGACCCTCACCCTGCCCTCTCCCGGCGTACCGGGAGAGGGGAAAGAGACTAAAGACGCTTGCCGGGGATACGACGCAACTTGGACTCTGTGTATGCTTTCTATCGATATGGTCGCACTTGCCGCACTGTTACCGGCGTTCATTCAGCAGCACCTGGGGTGGTATCTCGCTGCGATCATCTTGATCATTGGCCTGGTCGTGGGGCTCAAGGACCTGGGCCGCTTCAGCGGGAAGCGGATTTGGGCCATCTCCAGCGTCAGCTTTGATGAGTCCATCCGTCGGCGGGTCCTTTGGATTACACCGCTGGCGATTTTGGGGATCATCATCGTCTCGCAGCTTCAGCGGCCGCTGGATGAGCAGGATGCGGTTCGACAGACGATCAAGATCTGCCTGTTCACCACCGGAATGGTGGTGGTCATCAGCACGATCATCCTGGCGTGCACGAACCTGCCTCGGGAGATCGAAAATCGTGTGATCTATACCGTGGTCACCAAACCCACCACCCGGCTGGAGATCGTGCTGGGGAAGGTGGTGGGTTTCGCGAGAGTCTCGCTGGCCATTCTGCTGATCATGGGGGTGTTCTCCTACGGCTATCTGCGGCTGCGGTCCTGGAACATGCAGCGGTATATCGCCGATCGGCTGGATGATGCGGGCTTGCTCGAGAGCGAGCGGCAAACACTGGCGCATTACCAGCAGGCGGGTTTGCTCAATGCCCGCACGCTCGAGCAGGCGGATGACTTGCAGGTGTATGCGCAGCCGCCGGACCCGGAGGGGAAGACCTTCACGTTCTCACCGAACGCGGAAGGTTCGTTCACGGTGCCGTTCAACCTCTCGCGCGAGCAGCTTACGCCGGAGATGACGCAGAACGGGGCGGCGGTGCTGGTGCAGGTGGGCTACCGAAACGAGACGGGGAAGGTGCAGCCCGCGGAGCAGCCGGCGACCAAGCCGGCCACGCAGGCGACGACGGTGCCGTACTACGGGCCGTTCGTGATGTCGCCGGAGGAGCGGCAGGCGATCATGCGGGGCACCAAGCCGCAGGCGAATCCAACGGTGACCATCGAAGTGCTGGACCGCAACATGAACAGCCTGGGGACCGCGAGCAATCCGCTGACCAATCGGGCGCTCGAGCTGGTGCAGGCCAATGAGCTGAACGAAGTGCGGGCCTTCATTCAGCCCAATGTGGTGGGCAACATGTCCGGGCAGCCGACCTACATCCGCGTGTCGGGCGCGGGCAACGATGTCGTCTTCTTCACAACGCTGAATCCAGTGACGCTGATCGTGCCCAGCGCTCAGGGCGAGGCGGTGAAACTGGCGGCGTCGTCGGATCGGCCGCACGTGGAATCACGCCCGGGATCGTTCGGCTTGCAGCTTCGCGGGCGGCAGCAGGGGCGCGGGCCCGTGGGCGTTTATGCGTATCGCAGCGCACGCGTCGGCGGCGCGAGCGACGCGACCTTTGAAGCACGGTTTGGGATCGAGCGCAGCGGCAGTGAAGCGGAGCCGGGCGCCAGCGATCAGGATCAGCCCACGCAGGTGACGGTGCGGATTCGCAACAGTCAGAGCGGCGCGATCTCAGAGCCGGTCATGCTTCGGCCGGAGTCGAACCGGCCGGTGTTCTTCACGGTGCCGGCGTCGGCGGTGTCGGGTGGGAATTTCGATGTGCTCTTGCAATGCCAGACGCCGGGGCACTTCGTCGGGTTGCAGCCCTCGTCGCTGGCGATGATCACGTCTCGCCAGCCGTTCATGCTGAACCTCGGTTTGAGCCTGCTGATCCTGTGGCTGATGTCGATCCTGGTGACGGCGGTGGCGATCTTCGCCAGCACGTTCCTCTCCTGGCCAATCGCGGTGGTGCTGACGCTGCTCATCCTGCTGGGTCACTGGGGCGTGGAGCAACTGGGCGATGCGACGGCGCCCGGCATCGGCAACCAGATCGTCACTGACCTGGGTCTGAAGAAATCCGCGCCGGCGAAGGCGGTCAGCGCCACGGTCGAGCAGTTGTCCGGGCTGCTGAACTTCGTCAGCACCATCCTGCCGGATATTTCGCAGTTCGCGGCGGTGGAAGACATCGAGCGTGGTGTAACCATCTCCGCGCGGCGCATGGGAGAGGCGGCGGGCGTGGCGCTGGGCTTCGGGATCCCGCTGACCATCCTGGCTTACATCGTGCTGAAGAACAAAGAGGTGGCGCCATGAGTCGCAGTCGCGTGCCGATCGTCATTACGCTGGTGTTGGCGCTGATCGTCAGCTCGCTGACGCGCGACTGGGCGCGGGCAATGCGCGTGCGCGGCGACGTGAGCCTCCTGGGCAACGCCGGGGGAAGCAGCTCACTGGCGAACATGAACAGCTTTGCGCTGGCGCTGCTGCTCGGCGGGCTGCGCGGGCCGCTGGTGATGATTCTCTGGACCAGTTCCGAGAGCCAGAAGAACGAGAAGAACCTTGAGGATTTCGACACCAAGGTGGAGTGGATTCGCCTGCTCCAACCGGAGTTTGACACCGTTCACATCTTCCAGGTGTGGAACAAGGCGTACAACATCAGCGTGCAAATGGCGTCGCTGTCGAACAAGTACGCGACGATTCTCGACGCGATCGATTATGCCGAGCGCGTGGAAGCGCAGCGGCCGAACAACCTGAACATGCTCTACGCGATCGGCGGGATCTACTTCGACAAGCTGGGGACGTCGTCGGAGAAGCAATACTACAAGACGCGGGTGCGGGCGGAATCGTTGCCGCATGAGTCCAAGCAGAAAGTGGCGCGCAACGATCCAGGCTGGCGGCGGATCGAGCTCGATCCGGTGCTGGACCAGAAAGGCATGATCCTTTCGCCGTTGCTGTCGCCGAAGGTCGCGGTGAACCCGAAGCAGAGCGGCGAGGAGTGGAGCAACGGCTCGGAGCTGCAATTCCTGGACAAGTACCAGCCGTTCCCGTTTGGCGTGTCGACGTTCGGATTTGGGTACAACTACTTCAAACGCGCGCAGGTGCTTCAGTCGACGCTGAACCAGCAGCACGCGCAACTGAGCCCGATGGTGGTGGATTCGCGGCCGGCGCTGGCGCTGAAGAACTGGGAGGAAGATGAGTGCGAGCGTGGGCGTCGTCTGGAATTGCAGGCGTTCAATCATCCGATTCCGGAAGAGCGGTTTGATCTGGACGTGCCGACGGCGGATCTGGCGGTGGATGCGCCTTTCAGTGCGACGGAGCGCCCCAACCTGCTCGCGGCGGTGGAGGCATATGATCGCGCATCAAAACTTGGCCCCGATGCGGTCGCGGAGTATCAGCGGCATCTGAAGAATTACACGGTGAACTTCAACTCGTATCAGTCGCACATCGACGAGGCGCAGGTGACGGCGAGCGTGTCGGCGGGTGACCGGGATTATCTTAAGGCGATGCTGTCGCCGGCGGATCAGCGCAAGCCGCTGCTGGCCAGCGCGACCCTTGGGTATCGCAAGGCGCTGGAACAGGCGCAGCGATTGATCTTCAAGTATTACGTCGACGAGGAGCTGGCGGCGCGTGCCTTTCCGGAAGGGATTCGACGGACCAACGTCGAGCAGTTGCCGACGGCAATGTATGAGCCGGTGCTCGCCCGGGTTCAGGCGCTGAGCCGCACGCGGAAGTTCGATCCCAGTGCGGAAGATCGGCTGCCTTGGGAGCGCGTGGTGGAGCGGATTCATGGGAGAATGAGGCACTTGGAGGGGAAGTAGGGGGCCAGAACTCCGTTGATCATGGAGATTTGTCAGAGCCATCACCCGGCCCTCTCCGGCGTTCCGGGAGACGGGCAAGCCGTCGCAGGCATGCAATTTGTTGGTGGGGAGGCTATCTTCAACGGAGGTAGCTATCACACAGGTGACGACATCCATGGAAGCGGATCAGCGCGTAGAGGCGGCGAGGACGTTTGCGGTTGAAGTGGCGCGCCTTGCGGCCAACACCCGGTGCACCAACGTCGTGGTGTTGGATGTGCGTGGGCTCTCGCCGGTGACAGACTTCTTTGTGCTGGCGACAGGGACGAGCGCCCGGCAGATGCGCAGCGTCTGCAACGACGCGGCCGAATTTGGCGATGAGCACAAGCACCACGCGCTGGCGCAGGCGGGAACTGAGGGGGAAAGCTGGATGCTCATCGATTTCATCGACGTGGTCATGCACGTGTTCAGTGCAGAATCCCGTGCGTTTTACGATCTCGACAGCTTGTGGGGAGATGCGCAGCGGGTTGAGTGGGAGCCGAAGCAGCCCGCCGGTTCGCAGTGATCGCTTGACAGCATTTGTGCTTGCGCAATACGAAGCCCCGGAGGTGATCCGGGGCTTCTTTAATCTGCATTCCGCGATGAATTACGTTCTCAAACGACTGCCGCGGTGAAGCTGCCGATCGGCTTGGCGGCGACGTCGTTGCCGCTCATGTCATACACCGCGTACTTCTGCACGCTGATGGTGTAGGTGCCGTTGTCGGTGTAGTCCCAGCTTCCACCCGGCGCCTGCACGGCGTAGGTGACGGTGCGCGGGGTTCCGTTGGCGACGGCATCGGCCTTCACAAACTTCGCACTCGCCGCGTAACCATTTGGACCGGTAATCCACAGGTCATTCGAGTCAAGGCTTCCGTACAGGATGCTGTTGTCGTCCGTGTAGGTGACGGTGACCAGTTCAGTCGTTCCGCTCCAGTTGACGGTGGGGGCGGCGGTGAGCTTCGCCTGCGGAATGGGAGACGCATTGGTGTTAGGGGTTGAGTCCAGGACACCGTCGCCGCTCGCGGGAGTGGTCGGCGTTACGGGCGTGGTGGGAGTCGCAGGCGTCGTCGGCGTCGCGGGGGTCGTGCTGCCAGCGAGATCCGCCGTGAAGGTGCCGATGGCACCCTGCGGCACATCGTTCGACGTCAGGTCATACACCGCGTACTTCTGCATGCTCACTGTGTACGTGCCGTTGTCGCTGGCGTCCCACGCGCCACCCGGCGCCTGCACGGCGTAGGTGACGACGCGCGGTGTCCCGTTGGCGATGGCGTCGGCGTACATGAACTTCGCGTTCGTCGCGTAACCATTCGGCCCGGTGATCCACAGGTCGTTCGAGTCAAGGCTTCCGTAGAGGATGCTGTTGTCGTCCGTGTAGGTGACCTTGATCAGTTGCGTCAGGCCGCTGGTGGTGACGGAGGGGGCGCTGGTGAGTTTGGCCTGCGGAATCGGTGAAGCGTGCGTGGTGGGAACGGGCGCCGGCGTCGTATCGACCACACCGCCGCCCGAAGCGGGGGCGGTCGGGGCTGGCACCGGCGTAACGGAGCCGTTGCTGTTGTTGCTGTTACCGCTGCCATCAAGAGCATAGCCGTCGCGCACGAACGCAATTGCCTGGGAAGCGGTGTAGCTCGGCAGGTAGTGGTCCTTGCTCATCTTCCGGGCAGCATTGACGAAGGCGCTTTCGCTGTAGTCGCCGTTCAACCAGCCGGTGTAGCCTTGGATCGAGCGATCAGGGTCCTCGTATTTTTTGGCGCCCACAGTGCTGGTGGTGTCGACCTTGCTGTGCCAGACGTCGTAAGAGGTCGGGCTCCAGTTCATGGTGTACCAGCCGCCCTTATTTTGCCCGCCATTGCTGTAGTTGTTGTTCGACCAGTGCTCCTGCGAGGCGTCGAAGGCGCTGTTGTGAGCGACGATGACCTGGCCATTGCCGTTCATCGCGAAGTCGTTGTTGCGGACGGTCAGGTTGCTGAAGCCAGAAACGCCGGCGGCGCCATTGGCAAAGTCACTCGAGTAATCGATCGCGGAATACCAGTCGCTAATGACGTTGTTTTCGATCGTCAGATCATTCAAACCGGCGGCATCCTGCGGATTTTCAATGCCGGGGACGGAGGAGAGCCGGATGGCGGCAAAGGAATTCTGCTTGTCGCCGGAGATGATGTTATTGGCGATCTTGGTGTTGCCGCCTTTTCTGGTGTTACCAATTTCGATCGCCCAGCCGCGGGTGGCGCCGTTGATGTCGCGATCGCCGAGGAAGACGTTGCCGGTGACCTGTCCGTTCACCCCGCCGCCGGTGACGCTGTTGCCCTTACCGAAGACCATACCGATCGGATCATCAAGAAAGAGATTGCCCTCGATGTCCCCGCCTGAGCGCGCCTGGAGCCCGTGGCTGGAGGCGTTGGAGGAGACGTTGTCCTTGAAGACGACGCCGCTGTTGTTCGACCACATGTAGACGTTGTGCCCGTAGATCGTCGCGTTGGCACCCGGGATTTTCTCGTTCCAGCCGTTGTGGTCGAAGACGTTACCTTCAACCGTGATTCCGTTCGCGCCGGAAACGTACATGCCCTGGCTCTTGCCGTTGGTGGAGACGGCGCTGGTGGACCAGGAGTTGTTGATGACGTTCTTGCGGATCTTGATGTTGGTGGGCTTGCCCTGCCATTCCTGAATGGCGATGTTGTCGCGGAAGTATTCGATCTGGTTGTCTTCGATCAGGATGTTCTGCGCCGGGCCATCGATCTCGATACCGCTGTCGCCCTGGGGGTTCCAGTTGTAATCGGAGGAGTTGGGGTCGCGGGTGGTGGCGGAGATGTGCAGCCCGGTGATCGCAACGTCGTGGATGCCGCTCCAGGAGTAGAAGGCGTGCCCGGTGGATTCCTTGATCAGCGGGCGCTCGCCGGCGCCGTAGCTGCCGATGACCATCGGCTCATCCGCGCTGCGTCCGCTCTTGCTCCACCAGAGGGTTTCGCCGCTGAAGGTGTCACCCTTCTTGAGCAGCATCTGGTCGGGCATGCCATCGCGAAGCAGCGAACTGGCCTTACCGAGCGAGCGGACCGGCGAGCCGGCGCTAAGCCCGTTGTTGTTGTCATTCCCCTGCGAGCTGCTGACGTAAACGGTCTTCGTGTCGCTGCTGGGTGTGATCTTCGTGTACCCGTTTCCGTCGAGGGAGACCGACATCATGGTGCGGTTCTCGAGGGATTCGAGTACCCGGCTGACGGCGGCTTTGATTGATCGGCGGGCGAACGCGTTGGTGATTCTGCGGAAGAAGCGCGACATTAGGGAACCTCCGGGTGCAGTCTCTTGGGTGCGTGTCTCTTGAAGTTCCACTCGCCGGGAAACTCATGGCGTTTGTCGTGGATGAACCAAGACAACTGCCGGTGCGCCTCTCCGGTGAGTAGCGAGTGACTTAGGTTTTGGTGGTGCTGCCGCGCTTCAGCCAGGAACGCCCACGCGGAAAACCACATAGCCTTGCCAACCGTCCCACCCCTGTCGAATCGCTGACGGCCAGCGGACCATTCTTCTCTGCACGAGCCCCATTCGCGGCTCGCGTACCTTCTGTACGACTTTCATCGATTGAAAGCCCGGCTCCGTTCGGTGAAAAATCAAAAAAATTTCATGTGACGTCAATGACCCGCCGGAACGGGCGAAAATCATTGCTTTTTGCTAGGATTTTTGCGTGATGGAGCCTTTGGGACTGATCGCTGGAGAGGGCGTTTTTCCATTCCTTGTTGCGAAGGGAGCACGACGCGCGGGAAGAGAGGTAATTTGCGTTGCCTTGGCAGGAAGCGCCTCGCCTGAACTGGAGCAGGAATGCGATCGCTTTCATTGGGTGTCGGTGGTGCGGCTGAGCGGCTGGATCCGTCGTCTCCGCGCCGGCGGCTGCTCCGAAGCCATCATGGTGGGGCGGGTTGTGAAGACCAGGATGTACGATCGATGGCGGTACTTCCGCTACATTCCCGACCTGCGCACCGCGCGCATCTGGCTGACCAAGCTGCGGCACGATCGCCGGCCCGGCGCAATGCTGAATGCGGTGGCGGATGAACTTCAGGCTGAGGGTATCACGTTGATCGATTCCACAAAGTACACCAGCGATGAGCTGACGACGGCGGGCGTGATGACCAAGCGGCAGCCGACGGAGGCACAGTGGGTGGATATTCGCGCCGGGTGGGAGATCTGTAAGAACATCAGCCAGATGGATATCGGGCAGTCGATCGCAATCTTGAACCGTGATGTGATCGCGGTAGAGGCGCTGGAGGGGACCAATGCGATGATCGAGCGCGCGGGGCAGCTTTGTAAGGTGGGGGGGTGGACGCTGGTGAAGGTGGCGAACAGCCAGCAGGATATGCGGATGGATGTTCCGACGATTGGGATCACGACGCTCGAGAAGCTGAAGACGGCGCGATGCGGTTGCGTAGTGCTCGAGGTGGGGAAGACGGTGCTGCTGGAGAAGCAGAGGGTGCTCGAGAGGGCAGATCAGATGGGGATCAGCATTGTCGGGTACGACCAAAACCTTGCCCAGCACTAAGCTCCGGGATTGCAATCCCGGGGCTTGATCGGGAGAGGTTCCCCGCGCGCCCATCTCGTTCAGGTTATCCCTTACGAACGGATCAGGTTCACATCGCGCGCGGGTGCGTCAATTGCGCCTGCCGAATCGCGAGTGCTGGATTCATTTCTTGATTGACCCTGCGAAAGAAACATAGGTAAGTTAGGTTGAAGAATGGGGATGCAGACGCGAGAGGGCAAAGGTGCTGTTGTGCGGATGACTTCGGCACACGATTAGCTGTCCTCGGAGCAGCCTCTTTCTGTGATTGAGCGGGCCATGCCCGCCAGTCGGGCTTCGCCTCATTCGGCGCAAGTCCACCCGAACGAGCCAGGCTCGATGCGGAAGCGGCGTGAGCTGAGTCCTATAGTTGATCAAGCTCCGCTGCTGTTCGCGGATGTGTTGGCGATTGGCGCTTTTGATGTTCGCCGGTCGTAGCAAAGGGTTCCCAATCGCGTCCCTGCGCGGTTGGGAGACCCCGTTCGGAGCTTGTCGTCCCGCAGGTGCAGCCGCCAGCGGTAAGAGCACAAGTGTCCCACCTACCCCGGCGCCGCCAATCGGTCGGCTCGATGCGCTATCGAGTCGTCGTGGAGCGGCCCTCACGGGGGCTGTCCCACCCTGCCGATCTTTAAGTGTCTGATGTGTAGCGAAGCTTCTTCACCAAGAGGGTGAGAGCTCTTACTGGAGACGCGCATGCCCAGCACCTCAAAGAACCCGCTCATTTCGTTGATCGATCGCCGGCTCGATACATCCCACTTTCGCGAGCAGCACTGGGAAGGGACGTTCTGGGATTACCTGGACATCGTGCAGGAGAATCCCGCTGTTTCGCGAAATGCGTTTCAGCGCGTGTACGACATGATCCTCACGTACGGCTCGGAGAACTACACGCACTTCAAGCAGGAATACAACCGCTACAAGTTCTTCTCCGACCCTATCGACGGCGGCGCGGATGCAATCTACGGGCTCGAGCGCCCGCTGATGCAACTCGTCGATTTCTTCAAGAGCGCCGCGCAAGGCTACGGCACCGAACGGCGCATCCTGCTGCTGCACGGACCGGTGGGATCAAGCAAGAGCACCATCGCGCGTCTGCTGAAGAAGGGCTTGGAGGCGTATTCAAAGACGGATGCGGGCAAGCTCTATACCTACATGTGGCGCGTGCCTCACCGCGGCGAGCGCGGTGATGAGGGTGAGACGTACGTCGAATGCCCGATGCACGAAGAGCCGCTGCTCCTGATCCCGCGCGAGGCGCGGCAGGAAGTGCTCGACGTGATTAATGAGAAGCTTCCGGAAGGGCGGAAGGTGAAGCTGTACGGCGACGTCTGCCCGTTCTGCCGGAAGGTCTATGCGGATCTGATGGACCAGTACGACGGCGACTGGAAGAAGGCGATCGATCATGTAAAGGTGCGGAGGCTGATCCTTTCAGAAAAGGACCGTCGCGGCATAGGCACGTTCCAGCCAAAGGATGAGAAGAACCAGGATTCGACGGAACTGACGGGCGACATCAACTACCGGAAGATCGCGGAATATGGCTCTGACTCGGATCCGCGCGCGTTCAACTTCGACGGCGAATTGAATATCGCCAACCGCGGCATCGTCGAGTTCATCGAGGTGCTGAAGCTGGATGTGGCGTTCCTGTACGACCTGCTGGGCGCGTCGCAGGAGCACATGATCAAGCCGAAGAAGTTCGCGCAGACGTATATCGACGAGGTGATCCTGGGTCACACCAATGAACCGGAGTACAAGAAGCTCCAGGGCAACGAGATGATGGAGGCGTTCCGCGATCGCACCATCAAGATCGACGTGCCTTACAACACGCGGCTGGATGATGAGGTGAAGATTTACCTCAAAGACTTCGGGCCGGATCGGGTGAAGGGGATTCACATCGCGCCGCATACCGTGGAAGTGGCGGCGATGTGGGCGGTGCTGACGCGGCTTGCGGAGCCGAAGAAGGCGGGCATCACCAAGCTACAGAAGCTGAAGCTGTACAACGGGAAGTCGATCCCCGGCTTCACGGAAGATTCAATCAAGGAGCTGAAGGAAGAGGCGCCGCGCGAAGGAATGCAGGGGATTTCGCCTCGGTATATCCAGGACAAGATTTCCAATGCGCTGGTCTCGCACCAGGCGCAGATCGACAAGGCGATCAACCCGTTCATGGTGATGAACGAGCTGGAAGAGGGCCTGTCGCATCACTCGCTGCTGACGGATGAGGAGCTGAAGAAGGAATACAAAGAGATTCTTGCCGTAGTGCGAGAGGAATATGAGGACATTCTCAAGGCCGAGGTGCAGCGCGCCATCAGCGCCGACGAAGATGCGATCAAGCGGCTTGCGACCAACTACATCGAAAGCGTCCGCGCGTACACGCAGCACGAGCGTGTGCGCAATCGTTACACGGGTCGGGACGAGGATCCGGATGAGCGGCTGATGCGGTCCATCGAGGAAAAGATCGATATCCCGGATAGCCGCAAGGATGACTTCCGGCAGGAGATCATGAACTACATCGGCGCGCTGGCGCTGGACGGGAAGAAGTTTGAATACAACACCAACGCCCGACTGCTCAAGGCGCTGGAGCTGAAGCTGTTTGAAGATCAGCGGGACACCATCAAGCTGAAGAACCTGGTTTCGAGCGTCGTGGACGATGAGACGCAGCAGAAGATCGACGTGGTGAAGCAGCGGCTGATCAAGTACTTCGGCTACAACGAGACGAGCGCGACTGATGTGCTGAATTATGTCGCCAGCATCTTCGCTCGCGGTGACTCGAAGCAGGAGGAGTAGTTTGAGCGAGGCTCCAAAGAAGTTCCGACTTCTAAGTGCCGTTACAAATGTAGAAAAGATTGCGGAAGGAAGAGGTATCGCGCTGCGACGGTACTTGCAGGAAACGTACGGTGGTCGTCACTGGCGTAAGATGAAGGGCATAGCTTTGGTGGAGAAAGACGATGGCTGGATTGGCGACGCGGAAGTCCACTGGTTTGAAGCGCACGGGATCGGCAAGGTCCGTTGGAAGATCAAGCGTGAGCTCTAGCCGCACGCGCTACCCGTATTTCGCCATGTGCATCGACAATGGCGGGTATGAGGGATCCCTTTGGGTTGGAAAGGTCTATCAAGTAATTCGACCTGAAGCGAATGACCGGTTGGGAGACGTTCGAGTGATTGATGAGGAGGGGGAAGATTACCTTTACGCGGCCAAGCAATTCGTTCCTGTCGAGTTGCCGTCCCGGGCGCGGAAAGTACTTATGAACGTGAAGTGACTGATTATGGTCCTCAAGATCGAAAAAGATCACCAGCGCTTCCGGCAGATCGTCAAAGGCCGGATCCGGGAGGACCTGCGCAAGTTTCTAACGAAGGGGGAACTGATCGGAAAAGAGGGGAAGCACCTCATCAGCATCCCCGTGCGAGGGATTGAGCTGCCGCACTTTCGCTATGGCGACAATTCGGGGGGCGTGGGAGCAGGTGACGGGAAAGAGGGGGATGTGGTGGGGAAGGGGCAGCCGGGGTCGGGAAAATCGCAGGGGGGTACTGATCCAGGTCAGCACATCATGGAAGTGGATCTGACGCTGGATGAGCTGGCCGAGATCCTTGCCGAAGAGTTGAAGTTGCCGCGAATCGAACCCAAAGGGAAGCATCGCATTACGACGCAGCGCGAGAAATACAGCTCGCTCCGCCGCGTGGGTCCGGAGTCACTGCGGCACTTCAAGCGGTCCTTCAAGGAAGCGCTCAAGCGCCAGATCATGCTGGGCGATTACGACCCGGACAACCCGACCATCATCCCGCAGAAGAAGGACATCCGGTACCGTTCGTGGAAAGAGGTTAAGTCGCCGCAAAGCAACGCGCTGATTGTGTTCATGATGGACGTCTCCGGATCGATGGGCGAAGAGCAGAAAGAGCTCGTGCGCCTGGAAAGCTTCTGGATCGACACGTGGCTCCGGAAGAACTATGAGGGAATCGAATCGCGCTATATCGTGCATGACGTGGCGGCCAAGGAAGTCGACAAGCACACCTTCTACCACCTGCGCGAAGACGGCGGCACGAAGATCAGCAGCGCGTTCAAGTGCGCCAAGCAGTTGCTTGATTCGCACTATTCGCCGGACGAGTGGAACATTTACCTCTTCCACTTCTCCGACGGCGACAACAGCTCGGAAGCCGATTCGCGCGACTGCGTGAAGCTCCTGAAAGAACAATTGCTGCCGGTCTGCAACATGTTCGGCTACTGCCAGGTCGCCAGCGCCTACGGCTCGGGGAACTTTATCAACGTGCTGCACGAGCACTTGCGCAATCACGAGAAGGTGCTGACGAGCCGGGTGAATTCGAAGGACGACATTTACGATTCGATCAAAACGTTCTTCGGGAAGGGGCACTAGCGTGGTCTCGACGAGTCGAGACGGTCAACTGATTCGGCTGGCGAAGCGAGACACACTGGCGGATGAGCCGACCTTACCGGGCTTCTCGCTCAGGCTCAGCGACTTGTTTGAAACGGATGAATGAAGCGAATCGCAGACAGAACCCGCCGTCGCCGCTCGTTCTGGACCCCGACGCGGTTCGAACTGGGCATCTGCATCTTTGTTGTCGCCCTGTGGCTGCTGGCGACGATCATCGTGATCAAGCATGAGCAGGTGGGTTGGCTGGTCGGCGCAGCATACGTTCTGATGGGGGTGATCGGCGCTTGCGTGTCATGGCTGCTGCTGTGGCCTCTGCTTCGCATCCTGGTTCACGCGATGGAGAACGAGTAACCATGCCTTCGCACACGCTGAATACATTTCCTCCTGAACTCCTTGCCGCCAAGAAGCAGATTCGTGCCCAGGCGCGGTCTTACGGCCTGGACTTCTTCGACACCATCTTCGAGATGTGCGACTACGAGCAGATGAACCAGATCGCCGCGTACGGCGGATTTCCGCAGCGCTATCCGCACTGGCGGTTTGGGTCAGAGTACGAGGGGCTGCGCAAGCGGCATCACTACGGGCTGGGGCGCATCTACGAGATGGTGATCAACAACGATCCCTGCTACGCCTACTTGCAGGAGTCGAATCAGCTCGTGGATCAAAAGTTGGTGATCGCGCACGTTTACGGCCATGCAGACTTCTTCAAGAACAACCTTTGGTTCGGCCAAACCAATCGCAAGATGATGGACGAGATGGCCAACCACTCCACCCACGTGCGCAAACACATCGAGAAGCACGGCTACGACATCGTCGAGCGCTGGCTGGACGTTTGCCTGAGCATCGAAGACCTGATCGATCCGCACAGCATGTTCCTCAACCGCGGGCCGATGGAACAGAAGAAAGAGGAGCCGCAGCGCAAGGAGCCGGAGGGGAAGTTCAAGACCAACAAGGATTACATGGACCGGTGGATCAACCCGCCGGAGGTGATCGAGGCCGAGCGAAAGAAAATTCGCGATGACGCGGCGAAGATGCGCCACGCGACGCCCGCGCGGCCGACGCGGGATGTGCTGCAATATCTCCTGGATCATGCGCGCATGGACGATTGGCAGGCGGATTGTCTGTCCATCGTTCGTGAAGAGGCCTACTACTTCGCCCCGCAGGGGATGACGAAAGTCATGAACGAAGGGTGGGCGAGCTACTGGCACTCGACGCTGATGACCAAGCATTTCGTGGAGGCCAAGGAGATCATCGACTACGCCGACCACCACAGCGGCACCGTCCACATGCCGCCGGGGAACTTCAATCCGTACAAGATCGGCATCGAGATGTTCCGCGACATCGAAGATCGTTGGAACAAGGGAAAGTTCGGCAAGGATTACGAAGAGGCGGATGACCTGGGCGCCAAGAAGCGCTGGGATAAAGGGCTGGGCTTAGGCCGCGAAAAGATCTTCGAAGTGCGCCGCGTGTACAACGACGTGAACTTCATCGATGAGTTCATGACGCCGGAGTTCATCGAGAAGCACAAGTTTTATCAGTACGGCCGCGACCCGCACACCGGGCAGCTTCGCATCGTCAGCCGCGATCCGGTGCGCATCAAGCAGACGATGCTCTATCACCTGACAAACTTGGGCCGGCCGTTCATCTACGTCGTCGACGGCAACTACTGCAACCGCGGCGAGCTGTATATGGCCCACAAGCACAATGGCCTGGATCTGGAGATTAAGTACGCCGTGGAGACGTTGAAGAACGTCTACCGCGTGTGGCAGCGGCCCGTGCATCTCCAGGCCAGGATTGATGATGACATGATCCTCTTCAGCTTCGCCGGGGATCAGCCGAAGCAGCAGACAATTCATGATGACCTGCCGCCTCCGGCGCATCAGATTTCGTGAAGCGTGAACACGTACATCTCGATTACCAGGAGCGGCGGCACGCAACACCGCTGTGGTGGCACTTCTGGTACTCTCCAATTACGCTTCGAACTGGTTAAAGCTGGCCATCGTTTGCTGTTGCTCGTGTTAGTGGGCTTCTTCGTGCTCGTGGCGCTGTTTGGATTTGCCGGCTGATGTACAGCAGCGCTCATGCTCTGAGATACCGCATGTTATACTTCCGGATATGAGCCTTCCGGCCAATCCTCGGCGCTACACGCTTGAGGAATATTTTAAAATCGAGCGAATGTCGCGGGAAAAACATGAATACCGCGACGGATACATCGTTAATCTAAATGAGGTGGTGGCGATGGCGGGCAGTGGCGTCGACCACAGCCGCATTTCCGCGAACGTCGCTGCCGCGTTGGTTACCCGCCTCAGAGGCGGTTCGTGCGCCGTATTTTCGTCAGATCTTCGAGTGCGAATTCCGCGCAAGGTGCTCTGGACGTACCCTGATGCGACCGTGATTTGCGGGAAGCCTGAAGTTGAACCAATCCCTGGAGTGGGAGATACCGCTACAAATCCCCACACAATTATTGAGGTTCTCTCCCCATCCACCGAGAGTTACGACCGCGGCGACAAGTTTGCTCGTTACCGCGAGATTCCGAGCCTGCGGGAGTATGTGCTGGTGTCGCAGCATGAGCCGCGGGTGGAAGTGTTCCATCTGAAGGAGGATGGAGCTTGGGTGTTCCTCCCGGTTGCGGGACTGGAGGCGCAAGCGCCGCTTCTCTCATTGAAGATCGAGGTGCCGCTGCGGGAAATTTACAGTGGCGTCGATTTTCCGTCGGCAGCGGAAGAGGCGAATAATTCAGTGCCGCGCGAGCGTTAGCTCCAAAACCTTCCATCGCTTCCCACCCCGTAGAGCCGCGTATTCCTCCACTCGTCGCGCGCCACTGACGGCCAACTTCCCCACCCTGTCCCGCAATTCAGTAAGCTCGACAGTGCGCTTGTTTTCAGGATCATCGACGATCATGAGCACGCGCGGCGCGTTCGGATCGAACCCCAGATTCAGCGGCAGGTAAAACGCCACTTCTGCGGGGAGGGTGGAAGGCTCCAGCGAGACCTGATGGTTCTGGAGCTGCGGGAGCAGTGCGTCGCAGATCGCGCGGGCGGAACGTTCGTTTTCCCGTGGAGTCGTGTAGAAGTTAAGGAAGGACGCGGTGGCGAGCACGTACGCGCCGGCCACGACGAATATCCACGCCCGCTGCCGGCGCAGCAGCAGTTCATGCCGCGCAGATCGCGCAAAGAGTACTGCGACGCCGCCGGTAACAATGGAGCCTGCGAAAAACGGGCGACCGCTTTTGTAGCTAGCCACGGCCGCAAGTACCGCGAAGATGCCGGCAAGAAACCTTTGCCCCATGAGTAACATGAAATCGCGCCCAGCGGCTCCAACGCGCCTCGCCATGCGGATTAGAAGCGCAAGCGAATAGCCGATCAGCAGAGTCTGCGCCGGCATCACCGGAAGCAGGTACGCGTTTTTCTTCACATTGAGCAGTGAGAAGATCAAGACGACGCCGACGTACCACGCGAAGGCGAAGCGAACACTCTTGCGGCTTCTTCCCGTACCAATCACCGCGTCCAGCCACCCGACGATGAGCACTGGCGTCCAAGGCAGGGCAATCTGCAAGAGGTTCGGCAGGTAGTACCACCACGGCCTTGCCTGGTCCGCGTGCTCAGAAACTTCACCCACCGATTCGTACCACCACACCGACAGCGCGTGCGGGATGTGGCGGTATACGTAGATCGGC
The DNA here is from genome assembly GCA_036387255.1 of Tepidisphaeraceae bacterium. Taxonomy (GTDB): domain Bacteria; phylum Planctomycetota; class Phycisphaerae; order Tepidisphaerales; family Tepidisphaeraceae; genus DASVUC01. The sequence continues at coordinate 21,285 of DASVUC010000058.1, forward strand.
CAAACGAGCGTGAGCCCCAGGAACAGCACGGTGCCAATCAGGTGCAGCATCCATCTGTGCGGGACACGCGGCCGGTAATAAAAGTGATAAGCGATCAGCGGTACCGCGACGTGCAGGAAGACGACCGGCCCTTTCGAAAGTGAGCCCAGCGCCAGTGCAAGATAAAAGCCGATAATCCACTTCGCATCGCGTCTACGTGTCCCGCCGATCCAGAACCAGACCGCCAGCAGCGAGAAAAAAGCGAGGTAGGGGTCGGCCATGACCTTGCGATATTCGCTCGGCAAAAAGTAGCTGCTGACCCAGGCGAGGGCGCAGCAGAACCCGCCGAGTGAGCCGAGCAGCCAGCGGCCGAGGGAGAACATCAGCAACGTCGCGGCAAATCCCATCAGCGCCGAGGGCGCGCGAGCGATGCCTTCACCGACCCCAAAGATCTTGAATCCCACCGCAGCGCACCAGTACGGCAGCGGCGGCTTTTGCAGGCGGATGTTGCCGCTGAGGACGGGAATGAGCCAGGGGTTCACGCGCCAAGTCGCGCCGTCCCCGCGTGCAATGGTGCGGACGGAGCCATCCACATTGCGCACCTCGACGGCAGGAACTTCGACGGCCTCTGAACGCCAAGGCCAACCCGCGCCGGCCATCATTCGCGCCGTCTGCGCCACGCGCGCCTCATGGCTCGTGACAATGTCGCGGCTGCCCAGCAGTGGGAGAAACGCGACCGTCGCGAGCATTAGCACGCCCAGCCGCATGACCTGAATTGCCTGTCGCGGCGACCGCCGCGCAGCGAGGTCTCTGGAAATGCCAACATCACTCGCGCTCATGGCTGCGTCGCCGCCGCTCGTTTCACCTGGTAGGCCGTCAGCGATCGACGATCCGTTCGTGCCGTCAGCACCTTCTCAAACGGCGGTGGGGGAGCAGCGGGATCCTTCCCTTCCTTCTCGATCACGAGAACCACCACGTTCGCCTCGCCCGCCTTCTCGCGCGCGGCGGCTTCAGAGCGCAGAACCGGGATCTCCTGCCGCATCGCGAAAACGAGCGGGAGACTCACCTGCGCGCCATAGAAGTAGTAGGGGCCGCGGCGAAAGTTGCTCCGAAGAATTAGAGCCTCGCCCTGCGGGTCGCGCTCAAAATGGTTCGGCACCCACAGTCCAATCAGCGCCGGCATCAGCACGCACGACAGCACGCCCGTCGCGCCAAGGGCGAGCAACGCCCTGCGCGACCTGCTGAGAAGCAGGACCGCCATCGCCGCCGTAACAACCGCGACACCCAGCACCCCATCCGCCGCCGTTACCGGCATCTTCCGCAAAGGCCCCATCCCTGCGACGGCGATGCCCGCCAGCACGAGCACCGCCGCCGTCCCGCGCACAAGCCACAGGACTATTTTCGCGCAACGGTCAGCATGCCGCCGCAGGTCCGCGTCTACCGCCCACCCGGCCAGCAGCATCAACGGCGGCATCAGCGGAAAAAGATAGTGCGGCTGCTTGTTGCCAAGGAAGCACAGCGGGACAAAAATTCCCGCGATCCACGCGATCAGCAGTCGCACCTTCCGCTCGCCGCGCCAGTTCAAGCCGGCCGCGATGAGCGAGTAAACGATAAACCCCGTCCACGGCGCCGTCGCCACCAGAATCAGCGGCACGTACTGCACCCATGGCCCGCCATGAAATTCCCCGCTCGTCAGCAACTGCACTTCCTCGTTGATCTGCTGCGACCCCGGCCCGAAGTACACGTAGAGCCACCACGGAAGTGCAAGAACCAGCGCGGTGACCACGGCGCCCGTTCGCAAAAACCTCCACGCAGGCATCGCCGTTCGCTCCAGCGCACAGACGATGATCAGGAACAAGACGGGATAGGCCGCCGGCGGTCCTTTGCTCATCGCCGCCCACGCGATTCCGACCGCGGCCAGCTGCGCCCACAACATCATCCGCCTGTCCCGAACTTCTTCGCAGCACCGCAGCAACCCCCACATCGCCGCCGTCACGCCCAGCGCCGCCAGCGCATCGGTCTCCGCAAGCCGCGTGTAGCGGAAGAACATGTAGCTCCCCGCCAAGGCCCCGGCCGCGAACAAGCCCGCGCGATGCGAGAAGAGTCTGGTGCCGATCGCATACGTGATCCCCACCATCAGCCACCCTGCCAGCACCGTCGGAATGCGCCCGGCCGCGTTGTTCACGCCCATGATCTTGAACGATCCAGCGGCGAGCCAATACGCCAGCGGCGGCTTGCGCAATCGCGGCTCCCCATTCAGCTTCGGAATCATCCACTGCCCAAGCGGTGCCCCCAGCAGCTCCCGCGCCGTCTCCATCACGCGCGCTTCCTGCGCGCGCTGCACCGGCGCATGGCCCAGAAACGAGAAAAGCGCCAGACCCGACAGCACCCACAGCGCGAGAAGCATTCGCCGGCTGGTTTCCGCCGGCGCAACCGCCCGTTCTTTGACTTCACTCACCGTCGCCGCATCCACAATCGCCCAACGTTACCTGATCCCGCCGCCGCGGGAAAACCTCAGTATACTTCCCCTGACCGTGGATCCCCCGGCACCTGAGCAGCTTCTCGATCGCGCCCTTGCGCACCATCAGCGCAACGAGCTCGCACAAGCCGAAGCGCTCTACCGCCAGGTGCTGGCGCGCGATCCAAACCAGCACGACGCCCTGCACCTGCTCGGCATGCTCGCCCACGCCACCGGCCATTCTGAAGCCGCCGTGCAAATGATCAGCCGCGCGATCGCCATTCGCCCCGGCACCTCGCTCTTCCACCGCAGCCTCTGCGCGCCGCTGCAGGCGCTGCGCCGTTTCGAGCAGGCGATCGAGCACTGGAAGATCATCGGCCAGCTCGAGCCGCAGGCGACCGATGCGCCCGCGCAGGTGGGCGCGCTAACGCTCGTCCTCGGGAACGCGCCGGAATCCGTCGCGTGGCTCGAGCGCGCCGCTGCACTGAACCCGTTCGATCCCGGCATCCAGAGCAACCTCGGCAGCGCCTACGCCGTCGCCGGCCGGATCCAGGACTCGCTCAATGCCCTGCGGCGATCGGTCGAGCTCCAGCCGCAGGTGGCCCAGGCGCATCACAATCTCGCCGTCAGCCTGCGCCAATCCGCGCTGGTTGAAGAGGCGGAACACGAGTTTCGCCAGGCCATCCGCCTGAGCCCCGACTACCCCGCCGCCGGCTCCGGCATGCTCCTCACGCTGCACTACCGCACCCACGACCGCGCCACCGTCTATCGCGAGCATCGCAATTGGGAACAGCGGATCGTCGCGAACATTCCCCGCGCGACCGTGCACAGAAATGATCCCTCGCCCGATCGCCGCCTGCGGGTGGGCTACGTCTCCGGCGATTTCCGCCTCCACTCGGCCGGCCTCTTCATCGAGCCGCTCATCACGGCGCACGATCCGGCCACAGTTGAGATATTCTGCTACAGCGGCACCAGCCACCCCGACGACGTCACCCGCCGCATCCGCGCCAGCGCCCACGCCTGGCGCGACATCGCGGGCGTCAGCGACGAGCAGCTCGCGCAGAACATTCTCTCCGATGGCATCGACATCCTCGTCGATCTCGCCGGCCACACCGCCGGCGAACGTCTCCGCACCTTCGCCCGCAAGCCCGCGCCGATCCAGCTCAGCTACCTAGGCTACCCCGACACCACCGGCCTTTGCGCGATGGATTATCGCGTGACGGATATCTGGGCGGATCCGCCGCAGCGCGCCGCGGACGATGACCCTTTCTACGTCGAGCAGCTCATTCGCCTCAATCGCTGCGCCTGGTGCTACCGCCCCCCGGATGCCGCGCCTGAAGTCGATCGATCAGCCCGCGCCGATGCCGATTCCATCACCTTCGGCTCCTTCAACAACCTTGCCAAGCTCAGTCCCGAAATCATCGCCGTCTGGGCGGATTTGCTCCGCGCCGTTCCCGCGTCGCGCCTTCTTCTCAAATCCCGCGGCCTCGAAGATGCCTCGATCCGTCATCGCTTTGTCGAGGCATTCACGTCCCACGGCATCGACGCCTCCCGTCTCCTCTTTGAGGGCCACGTTTCTTCCTTGCGCGATCACCTCGCCGCCTACAACCGCATCAGCGTCGCCCTCGACACCTTTCCCTATCACGGCACCACCACCACCTGCGACGCCCTCTGGATGGGCGTCCCCGTCGTCACGCTCTCCGGCGATCGCCACGTCTCCCGCGTCGGCGCAAGCCTGCTGCACGCGGTGGAGCTCGACGATCTCGTCGCGCCAGCGCCCGCTGATTTCATCCACGCCGCCGCGGAGCTGGCGCGCGATCACCACCGTCTCACGCTGCTTCACGATTCCCTGCGCGACCGCATGCGAAATGCTCCTCTCACCGACGGCCCCTCCCTCGCCCGCGCCGTGGAAGCCGCCTATCGCACCCTCTGGCGAAGGTGGTGCGATCAGCGGCAAAAGGCGGGAGGTGCGCGATGACGCCCGAAGAAGCGCAGCAACAAATTCGCCAGGGCCTCGAGCACCACAAGCGCGGCCAGCTCGCCCTCGCGGAGCAGCGCTACCGCCAGGTGCTCGCTCAGGATCCGCATCACCCCGACGCCCTTCATCTGCTCGGCGCCCTCGCCTGCCAGAGCGGCCGCTGCGCCGATGCCGTTGCGCTCATCGCGCGGGCCATCCAGCTCCGCGGCGATGTCGCTGATTACCACCTCAACCTCGCCGAAGCTCTTAAAGGTCTGGAACGATCTGACGACGCCCTCGCCGCGCTTCGCGCCGCCGTCGCGGTCGCGCCGGATGATCCTCACGCCGCCGAGCTGCTCGCCGCCGCACTGCTCGAGCGGAACGATCTCGACGCCGCCCCCGCCGTGCTGGAGCAGAGCATCACGCGCCGCCCCGATCACGCCGCCGCCCATTTGAACCTCGGCGTCATCCTCGCCCGGCAGGGAAAAGCCGACGAAGCGATCCCCCATTTCCAACGCGCCGCCGCCCTGGCGCCGGGTGATCCCCTCGCCCACGCCAACCTCGGCGTGACGTACCTCTCCCGCGACCGCACCGGCGACGCCGCCGCCAGCTTTCGCCACGCCATCGCGCTCAAGCCGGACCTGTTCATCGCCCACAACAACCTCGCCATCGCCCTTCAGCAGGCCGGCTTCGCGGACCAGGCCATCGACGCGCTGATCCGCGCGGTGCAGCTCAATCCCCTCGACCCCACCCCCTTCAGCAACCTCCTGCTGGCGATGCACTACACCGAGCGCTTCTCGCCGCGCGAGATCTTCGACGCGCACGTGCAATGGCAGCGCCGCTTCGCGCCGCACGCCATCGCCGCCTCTGATGATGCAAGAAGTCGCGACCCGGGGCGAATGTTAAACATCGGCCTGGTCTCCCCCGATCTGCACGGCCACTCCGTCTCGTTCTTCCTCGAACCCCTGCTCCGCCACCACGACCGCACGCGCTTCGCCTTCCACGCCTACAGCGATTCCGTCAAGCGCGATGCAATCGCCGCGCGCCTCCAGGGCCTGTGCGAGGGTTGGACCGACGCCACCGCCCTCGACAACACCGCCCTCGCCGAAAAAATCCGCCGGGACGGGATCGACATCCTCATCGATCTCGCCGGCCACACCGGCGGCGGCCGCCTGCTTCTCTTCGCCCACAAACCCGCCCCCGTGCAGATCACCTACCTCGGCTACCCCGACACCACCGGCTTACCCAGCATCGACTACCGCATCACCGACGCCTTGGCGGATCCGCCCGGCGCCGCCGAATCCTTCCACACCGAAAAACTCCTGCGCCTGTCTCGGCCCGCCTGGTGCTACAACCCTCCACTGGATGCCCCGAGCGTTTCTCCGCCCCCGCACGCGCGAAACGGCTCGGTCACCTTCGGCTCCTTCACCAACACCCTGGCCAAAATCACCGACCATCTCCTCGCCGACTGGTGCGCCATCTTGCTCCGCGTCCCAAACGCCCGCCTCATCCTCAAGGCCCGCGGCAGCGAAGATTTCGCCGCCCGCGGGCGCATCGAAACGATTCTCACGCGGCGCAACATCGACCCCGCCCGCGTCCAGATCCTCGGCCGTGATGCCGCCCTCGCCGAGCACCTCGCCCGCTACGCCCAGATTGACCTGGGCCTCGACACCTTCCCCTACCACGGCACGACGACCACCTGCGACGCCCTCTGGATGGGCGTCCCCGTCCTCACCCGAGCCGGCCAATCCCACGTCTCCCGCGTCGGCGTCTCCCTCCTGCACGCGATCAACCTGGACGATCTGATCGCCACAGGCCGCGAAGATTACATCCAGCGCGCCGTCGCGCTCGCGCAAAATCCCCAGCGCCTCGCCGCGCTCCGCGCCACCCTGCGCCCGCGCCTGCAACAATCCCCCCTGACGGACGGCCCCTCCTTCGCCCGCGCATTGGAAAACGCCCTGCGCAGCGCGTGGCAGACGTGGTGCTCCACCGCAAGTCGCTAACCCGCGCCGCGCCGGATAAAATCGAAGGGCGTGGCGGTGAGTCGGCAGCCCTCAGCTGTCCGCGTTCAGCCGTCAGCTTTCAGCCAGAAACTGAGGAGGCAAGAGGCAAAAAGCTCCACGCGAATTCGCAACCCCGAACCCCGAACCCCGAACCCCGAACCCCGGAACCCGGAACCCGAAACCCGATCCCCGAAACCCTAAACCACTCTTCCCTCCCTTCGTGCCTCCGTGCCTCCGTGCCTCCGTCCCTTCCCCATGAACTCCATCCTCGTCATCACCAACAACCTCTCCCAGGCCTCCTACCGCCTGCGGATCGAGCAGCTCCTGGCGCCCCTGCGCCAGCGCGGCTTCGAGCTGCGCGTGGAGCTGCGCCCCAAAAACCCTTTCGCTCGAAGAAAGCTCCTCGCCTCCGCCAAAGACTACGACACCGTCCTCCTCCAGCGCAAGCTCCTGGACCCAAGCGACGCCAAGCTCCTCCGCACCTCCGCCCGCCGAATCGTCTACGACGTCGACGACGCGGTCATGTTCGACGAAAAGCGCCGCCCCGGTTGGCGCGGCCGCCTCGCCCAGTGGCGGATCTCCCGCCGCTTCGACGCCACCGCCTCCGTCCTCGACTGCGCCGTCGTCGGCAACGAATATTTAGCCGGTATCTTTTACGCCAAAACGCGCAACGTCATCGTGCTGCCGACGGTGGTCGATCCGCAGCGGTATGCGGTGAAGGAGGATGGGAGCGAGGCACGAAGGCACGAAGGCACGGAGGCACGAGGGGAGGATGGGGGCGAGGCACGAAGGCACGAAGGCACAGAGGCACGAGGGGAGGAAGAAACGGTAGCAGAGGATGATCGCCTCCCTCAATCGGCCGCCGTCGATCGACCATCAACCATCAACCCCCCACGCTCGACCCTCAAACCTCAACCATCAATACAAACCTCTCCCCTCACCCTCGTCTGGATCGGCTCGCGCTCCACGCTCCCGTACTTGAGCAGCCACCTCCCCGCGCTCGAAGCCGCCTCCGCCGAACTCGCCGGAAACCTGCAACTGCTCATCATCGCCGACGCCACGCTGAAGAGCGAAAAGCTCAAAATCCTCCACGAGCCCTGGAGCCAGGAGCGCGAGGCCGAGCTGCTGCTCCGCGGCGACATCGGCATCGCCCCCACGCCCTTGAACCACTGGACGCTGGGCAAATGCGGCTTCAAGATCATCCAGTACATGGCCGCCGGCCTCCCCGTCATCGCCAGCCCTGTCGGCGCCAACGCCCAGATCGTCCAACACCAAAAAACCGGCTTCCACGCCGAAACCCCCGCCGACTGGACCTCCCACATCCTCACCCTCGCCCGAAACCCACAGCTCAGGCAACAAATGGGCCAATCCTCCCGCCAGCGCGTGGAGACCAACTACTCGATCACCAGAGCGGTGGAGACGTGGGCGCAGGTGCTCGGGGTGGAGGGATGAGTGGTTGGTTGTTGATTGTTGATTGCCACTGGCCACTGGTCACTGGTCACTAGTTACTCACCTCTTGCCTGTTGCCGATTGCCGACGGCCCCTCGCCTCCGCTCCCGCTGAGAACTGACAGCTGAAAGCTTCAGGAGGCACGCAGGCACGAAGGCACGCAGGCACGAAGTGAGGGACCAGTGGCCAGTGACCAGCAGCAGGTAGCTAGTAGCCAGTCGCTAGCGGCGAAGGAGGATGCTGATGGTGAATGCGGAATGCTGAACGGAGAACGCGGCGACTGCGCCCGCCCGTCTTCCCGCAGTGGAATGCGCAGGCCGCGGAGAGGAATAGTCGCGCCACGAACAGGAATGGACGCGCCCCGCCTAGGCGGGAAGCCGTCCCGCCTAGGAAGGGACCCCTCCCGCCTAAGCGAGCCGCCGATTTTCCTGGGAATGGACCCGCCCCGCCTAGGCGGGAAGCCGCGCCGCCTAGGAATGGAGGCGCGCCGCCTAGGAAAATGCGCGCGCCGCCTCCGCGGGAAGCCAATTTTCGTGGGAATGGTCGCGCCATTCCTAGGAATGGCCCGTGCGGTAAAGGGGGAGCTGTCGTATCAGCGATCTGCTCGCTAAGATTATTAGAACAAAGCCTGCGTACTAATACATGCTTATTTTGCCACTCCGCAGTTCAGACGCTATCTTGGCACTCAGCACAAATCCTTAGGCACGGGGTGATCTGTGGAAGACGATGTCGCTGCGAGCCTTCTTTTAGCCATAGAGGGTGAGAGATTGGTGATCCTGTCCGGCGCGGGACTGTCGATGGCTGCGCCGAGCGGCGTGCCCTCAGCCAAAGCACTTCTCGAGGAGTGCGTCAAGGCATACGAGGAACATACAACCACTCAGGTACCTGCAACTGCAAGCGCTGACATTGAAGCATTTGCGCGCTGGTTGAGGAGCAAGAATGAGTTCAGCAAGTACTTCATCAATCTGTTGATCCCCTGGCCCGTCTTCAGAAGAGATCCCAATGCAGGTCACATTGCGATTGCAGATTTTCTGTGTACTGGGGTAGCCGACTACAGCGTTACTGCGAATGTGGACGTTTTGGTCGAAATAGCCGCAGAAAAGCTTGGAGAGGATGACTTCCGCTCTGATTTGAGAAGCATCGACTTGGAACGGACTCCCGAACACAAACGATTATTGAAGCTGCATGGTTGTTGCCTGATCGAGCGAGAGTTTTCCATCTGGTGCCGTGAACAGATGGCAGATGGACCCGTGCAAGATCGCATCAAGTCCTTTAGCACGTTCCTCAGGGCGAACTTGCCGGGCAAGACACTGCTCGTTGTTGGATTCTGGACCGACTGGGCCTACTTGAACCAGCTTCTGCTTGAAGCGGTGGGCAACGTCGAACCTCAAGGAGTAATCCTCGTTGACCCGGCAGAACCTGATACCTTAGAGGGAAAAGCGCCTGAACTTTGGAAATGGGCTAACAGTCGCGCGGCAAAATTCGTCCATGTGAAGCGATCGGGGGCAGACTTTCTCGACGAGCTGCGAGCAATGTATTCGCGAAAGTTCCTTACGAACCTGATGAACCGTTCCCGCGATACATTCCGCGCGCTTACCGGAGTTGCCTTAGGAGCCGCACCTCCGTTGCCTACTACTTTGACGTCTGACGACCTATACGCCTTGCGTCGTGACGCTTGCGGTCAGCCGGTGGGCGGAATTGCTAGAGTAAAACGCCCAGGACTTCAGCATGAATTACTCGGCGCAATGCACCTGTTGATGGCTCATAAAGGAGGAACCCTCGATGGCAGCACCTACAGTCTGGGTGGAAAGCGTTTGCGGCTGGTCAATGGGGCGGGAGAGCTCATGAGCAAGGTAAAGCAGCGTTTTATGAACGAGCCGCCCACGCCGCTTAAGACTGACACCACCGTCTGCGTCGGATGTCACGATGATGGCGGTGCTGTGCCACATATCATCCGTGGAGGCGGTTCGGGCGGAATAGTTAGACCGGTCGCATTGGGTGATTGGACTTCCCATGAAGCGCTGCTGGCACCGTAGGAGACTTTGATGCACATCCTTAATGAGGCTCGCGCCCTTCTAGATGGAGCCGGCTTCCAAACCACCGCCTCTCCAGACCAACAAGACCTAATTTACTTCGAGGACCATAGCATACTTGGTTTTTTAGCTGTTCATTCGAGGGTAGAGGATGTGCTTAAGGCTTGGGAGGAGATGCAGGATCGGTTTCTGAAAGAGAATGCTCTCCCTTTGCGTACTGATCCGACGAAAATCTGGAACATTTACTCAGTGCACTTAACCTCCGCATCTTGCCCCACTGAATTGCGCAGCCGGTTGTTTGCAGTCGAAGAAGATTTCCGCGGCACAAGAAAGGTTGCGCGTGCTACGATAGTAACCCGGGAGGACCTCGCAAACGCGCTCTTGTGCCTGTTGCCAATTCAGAGGCTCGTTTCGCTACGGCTCGAAGATGTCTTTGGGCAGCTACGCCAGAGACTGACAACCATAAACCCTCTCCTCGGCAACCTCCTGGCCGATACTGCTGCGGAAGAAATTGCTCAAAAGTTGATGGACCGTCTATGAGAATTGCATCGGTTACTATCTCTGGCTTTCGCGGTGTGCGGGATACTGTCCAATTAGTCTTGCCACCAGGATTTGCCGTTGTCACTGGGCGCAACGGGAGCGGAAAAAGCACTTTATGCGATGCGATTGAATTCGCATTCACTGGAACGATCCGAGGCGGTTCTAAGCACAAGGAGAAAGGCGAGAATATAGAAGATTATTTGTGGTGGCGAGGTAGTGGGGAGGCGAAATTTAAAGAAGTCAGTGTTGGTCTTGTTGCTCCGGACGGCAGCACGTTCACGGTTACGAGAACACCCGACGGCGACACTACAAGTTTCGGGGGCGATCTGGAGTCGATCCTTTGTGATGGGCGTAACGGTGTGAAACACGGCACGGAGAAGCTTTGTCGTACAACCATCGTGCGGGATGAGGAGATCACCACCATAAGCGTTGATTTGGCGGAGACCGACCGCTTCGAGTTTGTCCGTAGCGCTCTGGGGACTGTGGATTTTTCCGACGTAGAAGAAAAATGCAAAAAAGTTCAAGCACAAATTGATCAGAGGGCTGTAAAGCTTTCGGCTGAATATGAGCTTCTGAGGAAGCAAATTAGCGACCTCACGACACGAATCAGTGCCGCCAAAACGGAGGCAGTTCTCTCTCCTGACGTCGCCTCTGCGGAGCGTGTACTTCGCGAAGCGCTAGGATCGAACATTGACGCAGAGTCCGAGATCATTCCAAGGGCGCAGCAGAGAGTTGCGGAACTTCGCGTTGCCGTCGACAACTTGCTGCGAGTTTCCCGGAGTTGGTCTCAATTGCAGTCGCGGCGTCAGCAGGTTTTGAGCTCCCATTATCTGGCGCAGCTGGACGAAAAGCGACTCGCACTGGCGAAGCTTCGAGCGGAGCTATCGGACGCCGAAAAAAAACATGCGATTGCTGCGGCGACTGTCGCCGACCGAGAACAAGGGCAGCCGCGCCTAGCTACTCTTGCCCAATTGCACTCACAGGGAAAGCGACTGGGGCTTGAAGCAGGGCACTGCCCGTTATGTGGCTCAACTGTGGATGTAGAAGCGTTTGATAAACATCTGCAGCAAGTGGCTCAAATCGTTAGTCAAGCGTCATCGGATCTTCAACAGGCAATAAAGGAACGGGACGATTCGGAGCAAGCCGCGAGACAGATTCGAGTACAGATTTCGGTGCTGGAGGGGGAGGAACGCACACTCTCTCAAGCAGGATCTCTGATCGAGGAGGAGGAGGCCCGCCTGCGGACGTCGGCGCAGCAATACGGTTACGTATCTTCAGAAGATTTTCGCCCCGAGACCTTGGCAGTGCTTGTAGAGGCCACGCGCGAGCTGATGAGCAAGCTTGAGCGTGCTGTAGCAACTCTTGATGCCTCAAGGCAGCTTGAACGTGTTGCGAGAATGGAGCGGGAACTCGTTGAGCTTCGTGCTAATTGTGACACGGTAGAAGCTAGAGGAAACCGATGCTCGGACGCTCTCAAACAGATCAAGGATGCTCTGGCTGCCATCAAGCGCACCCGAGGAGAGATCGTAGAAGACCAACTGGCGCAGCTCACCCCACTTATCGATGAAATTTATGCACGACTTCGACCGCATGTGGACTGGGCGCACGTTGGGTACCGGCTGCGTGGAGATGTGCGCCGGTTTCTAAGCTTTGAAGTGGGCGATGGGTTGAACCCAAGCTTCCTCTTCAGCAGTGGCCAGCGGCGTGCAGCAGGACTAGCGTTTCTTTTCGCGGTACATCTTTCCCGCGAGTGGTGCAAACTTCGGACATTAATACTTGATGATCCCGTTCAACACGTTGATGACTTTCGGGCGTTGCACCTCGCTGAGGTACTTGCCTCAGTTCGGAGAAACAACAGACAAATTGTCTGTACGGTCGAGGACGAGCCGTTAGCTGAGTTGCTGTGTCGTCGCCTTCGTAGTGAGGCGGGTGACGAGGGCTGTTTAATACAAATGGAGTATGAGTCTACGCAGGGCGTGCATTTGAAGTCTCAGCGCCGGATTAGTCCTATCAGCTCTAATATCTTAGTGTCGGCTTGATGTGGCAATGCGGGGAGTGGTATTCGAGCCGCGGTGCGGGGGCGGCGGCGAGCCCCCGATGATGGGTAGCGCTTTGAACTCGCCGCAGTTTTGGCAATGAAGTTATCGCCTCAGTAACATGTCTCTCGTCATCCACAGGAGGGACATGGGGCTCATCCCGACCGACAGGACGATTAACGCATTCTCAGGGGAAGAGAAGCGCGACCCCATCAAAGAGCACGAGGAGGGGCTGCGCACCGCCGGCGAATCGCTGGAGGATTCCGCACTGGAGATGTGGGAGGATCGGGTAGTTCTTTGGGGCGCATGCGCGGCGGCGGGGCTCGCCAGTTTCGAGTGGCTGCACTGGCTGGGGATGGGGCTGACGCCGAAGTTCGCCACGTTTCTGGCGATAGTGATTTCTGTCTTCGCCGCGTTGCGCTATCGGCGGTATCTGCCGCTGGTGCGGGACCAGTTGCTCGGCAGCAAGGGAGAGCGCTCCGTAGGCCAGCTGCTGGAGCGGGAGCTCGCACCTGCGGGCTATCGTCTCTTCCACAACATTCCCTGCGACGGCTACGACGTCGATCACGTCCTTGTCGGCCCGGCGGGCGTCTTTGCGGTGGAGACCAAAACCGTGCGCAAACGCTCCGGCGACCGCGTGATCTATGACGGCGAGCGCATCACCGTCGGCGGGCACGAGCCGGACCGCGATCCGATCCAGCAGGCCGAGGCCAACGCGCGGCGTGTGAAAGAGGAACTGCTCAAGCTGACGGGGAAGACGGTTGCGGTGCGTCCGGTCGTGCTCTATCCCGGCTGGTTCGTCGAGAAGCCGCACGGGTTGCGGCCGTGGGTGTGGGTGCTGAATCCCAAGGCCCTCCAGCATTTCCTGGACTACGAGCCGGACCAGCTGAGCAAGGCGGACATCAACCTCTTTGCCGAGCGGATCAGAGGGTGGATCAACACGGCGAACAAGTGAGAAGTTTTGGGGCTCCACCCCAAACCCCGCCCATAGCTTCCGGCCCGATGATTAGGTGCAGGGGGTTGTTTAACGCTACGCTATTTCTTGCGGGGGCGATGGCGCACTACATAAGCTACCAAATCGGGTGCACTTTTTTTTAAGAGCCCCAGAGGGAACAATGACAGCGACTGCATTTGCTTGGATTTCTAGTGCGGCATGTGTGACCATATCTGCTAGAACTGCCACCACTTTTTGCAAGTCAAAGCCTCGTCTGTTTATGGTCATGGCTTTGTTTGCGTTCGTATGGGCGCTGCTCCTTCCGTACTACGATGCTGGCACTGCGCCGTCAGAGTTGTTTCCGGCTTACGGGGGTTTCATCTTGGTCTACATCGGAGCGCTTCTGAGACGCGAGGCCGCTGAGGAAGCACATGAGGAGGACGTGGCGAACATCATTCAGCGCCTCGGGCTATTTCTGTTCCTGGCATTAGCATCTCCCGGAGCTATTCAACTCGTGAGTCCGAGCGGTGGCTGGGCTTTGACAAGGCCCCAACACGAAATTCTCCTTTGCACCCTGATTAACTTGGTAGGTTACTCTGCTGTTGCATATGGGTTTTGGCGCCTCTGCGGGAAGCAAAAGGGGCTGCCTATGGCAATCTTCCTCGTGATCTATGGGCTGTTGGAGATCTGGTTTACGATCGTCGGTTGGCCCAGTGCCGATGCGCCGCCGATGCCGAGCTACCTAAAAATTCTCTTTGGAATCGAAAAACTCTGCTTTACACTTCTGTTCTGTTACTGGTTGTCGATGGAGACGTACACTGACGCCGAACGCCAAAGGTCGTCAGGCTATTCCGGTCCCTATCGATGGATCATGAAGTTCATGGGGTTGCTTTGACGACGCGCAATACGAAGCGCACCGCTCAATCCCCTTCGCCTGTCAGCGCGGGAGTCTGCCAAACACAAATGGACTTCTGCCTTCACCGGCGAACATGTTCGCCACACAACGCGTTCTGCCTCTCTTGGGACTTCCATCGAACCTGTGCAAGGAACGCCGCCACCGTCTACCGCCGCCCGTGACTTAGATTCGTGTCGGTTCGTGAAGATTTGTGGCCGAGCGAAGCGCCTCTTCCCCGGGGGCGTCCCGCCCTTCCCATCTGTGTTCATCTGTGGCCAAAACAGATTTTTCTCTGTGCCCTCAGTGCCCTCAGTGGTGCAGAATCCCCGCTTTTACCGGCACTCCGCCCTTTGCCGAGAAAATTGTTCCAGCCGGGTTAAACCGCGCCGGCCTCTCAGCCGAAAAGGTTCAGCAGAGCGACGAGTCACAATTGCCGGTTCTGTCCTGAAGCCAATGCGCAACATCGCTCGAGACGGGGCGTGTCGTCCCGCGGATGGACCGGCAGGTTTTTCTCAACAGACAGGAAGCAGCCATGCCGGATTTCATTCCTTCACGTGAAGACGCCTTCGTGATCTGGGCGCAAACCTTCTCCGCTTACGTCAGCGCGCACGCCGTCGCGCTCGGCCTCCTGGCCGGCGATGCCACGGCGCTGGGGACGCTCCTGACCAACTTCGTCAACGCCAAGGACCTGACCGACGACCCGGCCACCCGCACGCCGGTAGGGCAGACCGCCAAGGCGGTCGCCAAGGCCGCGCTCATCGCGGACATTCGCTCGCTCGCCAAGCGCATTCAAGCCAACCCCGCGGTCACCGCTCAGCAGAAGACGGCGCTGGGGCTGCCGATTCACAATGCGACGCCCACCCCCACGCCCGTTCCGGCGACGCAGCCGCAGGTTTCGTTCGTGGGGTTCCGTTTGGGCGCGATCGATATCGCCATCGTGGATTCGCTCACGCCGCAGAAGAAGGCCCGGCCGGTCGGCACCATCGGCGCGGAAGTCTATTCCTTCGTGATCGCCGCGCCGAATCAAACCGTGCCCGATGACCTGGAACAATGGCGCTTCGAAGGCCTGGCGACCAAGAATTCGTATACGCTCGACTTCGACTCCGCCGACGGCGGCAAGGAAGTCGTCATCGTCGCCCGGTGGATCAACCGCAAGGGCGAAGCGGGTCCGACGAGCGTGCCGGTGACGGCGCAGGTGATGAGGAAGATGGCGGCGTAGCGGCCGCGCTGCGGCCGAGGCACGGAGGCACGAAGGCACTGAGGCACGGAGTGAGTGAGAAGGCAAGAGGGGGGGGAGTGAATGGAATTCACTGCCTGCCTCGGCTCCTCGTCCCTCCCTTCGTGCCTTCGTGCCTGCGTGCCTTCGTGCCTGACCCGAGCAGCAGTGATGAAGTGACATCCACTTGCCGCCTCCGCCCCTAGTCCCTCCCTTCGTGCCTCCGTGCCTTCGTGCCTTCGTGCCTCTTCTCCACCCAAGCCCCATGAAACTCCGCTCTTACCGAATCCGCCGCAACCGCCGGAGCCTCAAGACGCTCGATCCCGCCCGCTACCTGCCCACGCCGGCGCACGTGCTGGCGGTGACGGCCAGCTACGGCGACGACTTCGCGATCTTCACCTTCGATGAGCCGCTGGCGATCGAGGCGGACGCGAGCTTCGACATGTTCTACCTGAGCGAGGCGTTCAGCGTGCTCACGGGAACCGCGGGCGTGCTGCTCGACCCGTACCGCCTGAAGATCACCTTCGACGCCGCGATCGTCGATACCGGCGCCGAGTGGAGCTGGACGATCAACCCCGGGCCGGAGGTGGAGAAGATCCACACGGTGGAAGGGGAGGATGTGGAAGCGGGCAATGGAGTGGTGACGTTCTGAACCCGACCGGAACCCTCGCTTTGGGGAATCGAAACAAAATTCGAAATAAGAAATCCCAAACAAATTCGAAGCAGAAGAAGGGGAAAATTCAAAACCCTTGCTCACCCGGGGAAATGGCCCATCACAGGCCGCACCTCTCTTCATTCGTGAAGATTCGTCAGATTCGTGTCGATTCGTGTTCCGCCTTTCGTTCCCCCATTTCCCCTTCGAATTTTGAATTTGTTTGGGATTTCTTATTTCGAATTTCCCCCCTCCCGCGCAACCCCGCGCCGCCCGCGCCACCCGCGCGACCCCGCGCCACCCAACACGATTCCTCACTCCGGCCGCGCGTACGCTTCCCAAAACCCTTGATTCTTCCGCTTCGCGCTGCCGATCAGCTGCCAGTCCCGGAAGGGCGGCAGGGGGGAGGCCTCCTCTTTCCCGCGAAACACCAGCATCACCTGCCGCACCGATGATCCGCTCGGCAGCGTCGTCGGATCCGTCGCCTGCCGAACCGTCCGGTTCAGGTAGATCGGCAGATCGATCGGCACCTTGCTGAATCGCCCGGGCTCGGAAAATCCCCACACCTCCGCGTGCGCCGGAATCTGATGTGCGATCGCGTCCGCCAGCGGCTTCATGTCGCTCAAGCCGCCCGGGCTGCGGGCGTAGCCGTGCAGGAACAGCGCCTGCGTCAGGAGCATGACCAGCAAACTCGCCGGCAGCGCGCCCAGCTCGCGCACGCGATCCCACCGCCAGCAACTGATGACCACGACCGCACCGGCGAAGGCGAGAATCCCTCCCACCCAAAGCGGCCACCACGGCGCGCCCGCCTGCGTGCGCAGAAACGGACCGGCGAGGGGAAACCCCAGCGCGAGCACGCCGAGCACGAGCCACGTGAATCCCATCGCCAGGCGCCACCCCGCGTCGGCGCCGCGCTCCGCGGTTTCCTCGCGATGCAAAAACGCACGCGCCGCCAGAATCGCCGCCGGCGCGAGCATCGGCAGCAGGTAGCGCTCGTTCTTGTCCGGGAAAAAAGTCATCACCGCGACCGGGACGGCGCACAGCAACAGCGCCAGCAGGCCGCCGTCGTCGCCCCGGCGCTTCTGAACCGCGCGCACCACCCCCAGCACAAAAAATCCCACCCACGGCACCAGCATCCACAGCATCGGCAGATACGCCCACACCGGATCCGCCGGTAACGCCGTCGCCCCAACCCGCGTCGCGTCCCGCACCCAAAGCTCCAGTTGCCCGCTCAATCGCGTCAGCACATACACCGGCCACGGAAGCGCCAGCAGCAACACCACCAGCACCGTCAGGAGGACGCGCCCCCAGTTGATCGTCCTCGGGCGGCGGAGCACCCAATAAATCGCCAGCGGCAGCACCGTCTGCGCCAGCGCCACCGGTCCCTTGGTCATCAGCGCCAGCGCCAGCGACACGCCGCCCAGCAGAGACAGCGTCCACTTCGTGCGCTGGCGCCCCGCGGGCGCCCGCATCGACCCAACCCACAGCGCGTTGGTCGTCACCACCCACAGCGCCAGGTGCACATCCGTGGTGATCGAGCGGTTGAAACGGAGAAACAGAAAGGTCGACGCCGCGACGACCGCGCTGGCCAGTCCCACGGCATCGCCAGATAAAATCCGCCCCAGCCACGCCGTCGCAATCAGCAGCAGACACCCGCTCAGCAGCGCCGGCCACCGCACCTGCCAGGCGAGCTTCGCATACGCCCGCTCGCGCCACGGCGCCTGCACGTCCGACAGTTCCCGCACCGTCTGATCGCTCACCAACGCCGCGCACGCCCACGTCGTCAGCGGCGGCTTCGTCGTCCGCGGCGCCCCCTTGAGCGTCGGCACAACCCAGGGCCCCCCGCGCTTCATCTCCAAGACCGTCCCCACCACAAGGTTCTCGCTCCCGCCTGAGAATTGGGGCCAGGTCAGCGTGGGGGCGATGGCGAGGAAAACGAGAGCCGCAAGTGCGGAAGCACGAATTCCGAAATCCGAAGCTCGAAAAGAGAAAAAGCCGCAACGCGCCGTCCTCCCCTCAGTTTCCGTCATTTCCTCTTGCGTCATTCGTGCTTGTTTCGGTTTTCGGATTTCGTGCTTCGCATTTCGCCGGTCAATTGTACCGGACGGGCCGGCACACACGAAAAGCCAAGCCATGTTGAGCGCCGCGCAAATAATTCCTCGCAACGCACGACTTCCTTTTGCGCTAGCGGCCCAAAAGAGAACCGCTATCTTCATCCTCCAGAGGTGGCGTATGGACGCGGTGCTCGAACAACTCGTCGATGAAGTCGCGGAGCTCACCGGCTCCGCCAGGCCCGATCTCCTCGCATCCGATGCGCCCGTCCTCCGCGTCGACGAGCACGCGCCGTTTTATCTTGTCGGTCTGATCGGCGGCAAGGAAGTCGGCAAGACCGCACTGGTCAACGCCCTCGCCGGCCGGCAACTCAGCGCGCCCACCGGCTTCGGCCGCGGCACCGAGATCGCCATCGCCTACGCGCACGCCGACCAGGCCAAAGCGGTCTCGGATCTGCTCGAGCGCGAAGCCCCCGGCCGCTTCCGCATCGTCACGCACGACCTGCCGCACCTCCGCCGCCAGGTCCTGCTTGATCTGCCGGACATCGACAGCCGCTATGTCGAGCACGTGGAGCTCACCCGCGGCATGCTCCGCCACATGCTTTTCCCCGTCTGGATTCAAAGCGTGGAAAAATACGCCGACCAGCAGCCACAAAAACTCCTCGCCGCCGTCGCCCAGGGCAACGATCCCTCCAACTTCCTCTTCTGCCTGAACAAGAACGACCAGCTCCAGCCGGATGCCGCGGACGAAATCCGCCGCGACTACGCCAGCCGCATCAAGCGCCTCCTTAAGCTCGATCGTGACCCCGAAATCTTCCTCATCAGCGCCCTTCAACCCGCGGGATACGAGCTCCCCAGATTGGCCGACAAGCTAGGCCGCGAGCGCTCCACCGACGACGTCCACCAATCCGTCCAGCTCGCCTCCCGCCAGCAGGAGCGTTCCCTGCTCGGCTGGCTCGACAATCAAAAGCTTCCCGAGCGCGCCAAGATGCTCCATCGCCTGCTCGATGAGGCGCAGGCGCTCGTCGCCGCCCGTATCGCCGAACCGATTGTCGATCAAACGATCCAGCGCATCTTGAGCGACCCGGGCCACCGCCTCGCCATCACCGACGAAGTCCTCGCGCGCCGCATCGCCCGCTGGCCGCTCGTCAACCTCGTCCACACGCTCCTCTCCCCGCTCCTCGGCGTCTACCGCGTCAGCGCCGCCCCCGGCGCGATCTCCCCCTCGTCCCTCGTCCGCACGTATCTCCGCGACAGTCGCTCCATCAGCGATCAGATTCAATCGACCTTCTCGATGTTGCATCGCTCCCACCCGCTCGTCGCGGAACTCTATCGCCACCGCAAACTCTGGGAGCAACCCCAGGCCGACGCCGCCGAAGAGCAGCTCGCCGCGCAACTCGCCGATGCCGTCGAACGACAACGCGGCCAAGCCCTCGACATCCTCGTCCGCCGCCGCGCGTTTCTCGCTCCCGTGCGCTGGCTTCTCACCATCGGCGCCCTCCTCTGGTTCCCCTTCGTCCAGCCGGTCCTGGAGATCTTCCTCCAGAAAGGCGCATTCCCCGTCGCGCGAGACGCTGCACTCCTCATCGTCCAGCTCCTCAGCGCTGCCTACATGCTCCGCAGCGCCGGCTTCCTGGCGATCTGGTTCCTCGTCCTCTGGCTCTACGTCCGCTGGAACACTTCCCGCCGCGTCACGCGACTCCTCACAAATTGGCGCACCACCGGCGGCGCCGACGCCAACGTCAACCTCACGACGACAACGCTTCAGTGGACAGACGAGTTGCTCGATCCCATCCGCCAGTCCCATGAGCGCATCGATGCGCTCGTCGAGAAAGCAAAAACCTTCCGCAAACCATCCACCACCGCCGCCTGATCCGACCCGTGGCATGGGCGTCCCGCCCATGCATCGACTCTTCCCCCCAGTCTTCACCTCTTCCGCAGCGCCTGATCCGCATACTTCGCCAAAGAAGGGTCTAACCGCACCGCTTCCTTTACTTGCTCTTCCGCCTCGCGCTGTCTCCCCATCACCGCCAGCAGCGATCCCAGGTTCATCCGCGCCTCTGCGTTTGCCGGGTCCGACTCCACCGCCTGCGCAAAATGCCCCAGTGCTCCCCGCGCATCACGCTGCTTCACCAGCACCTTCCCCATTTCATTGTGCGCCTCCGACCGATAAGGCTCCGCCCGCAGCGCCTCCTTCAGCGCCGCCTCCGCCGCATCCGCGTCCCCCTCCTGCGCGCGCAGCTTTCCCAGGGCCAGCCACGCATCCCCATATCCCGGAAAATACTTCACCGCCAGCTCAAACTCCCGCTTCGCTTCTTCAACTCGCCCCTGCCTCTGATAAATCCTCCCGCGCCCGAAAAACGCTTCCGGAAAGGTCGCGTCAAGCTTCAGCGCCTCACCATACGCCCGCAGCGCCCCCTCAAAATCCCCCCGCGCCGCAAGACTCATCGCCAGGTTCCCGTGCGTCTCCGGCAACCCCGGCGCAAGCTCCACCGCCCGCCGAAAATGCACCGCCGCCGCCTCGTCCTGCTGCGCATGAGCCAGCGCCTGCGCCAAATTGAGCTGCACCATCCACGAATACGGATTCTTCTTCACGGTATCCGTCCACAGCGTCACCGAATCCCGAAACACCCCCGCCCGCACAAACGTCAGCGCCACCAGCGGAATCAGCACGACGTTCTGCAACCGAACCGGCACCACCCCACCAATCCCCGCCACGACCAGCACAATGACCGGCACCACCGCCAGGTACACATAATGATCCGCTGCAAACGTGTACCGCATCGGGTAGATGTTCACGAACCCCAGCGCCGGCAGCGCCGTCCCCGCAAACAGCAGCACCGCGACAACCGGCCCGCGCCCAATCCACCTCCGCACCACCAGCAACGTCACCACCGCCGCCCCCGCCGCCACTGCAAATCCCCACTGCCAAAGCTCGCGCGCATCCACCGCCCACTTCGGATAAACAAAAGCCTGCCCAACCGGCACCAGCACCTTCCCCACATAAAACCAAAGCGCCCGCCCCGCGATGATCACGCGCTGCCCCAGCGAATAATTCCACTCATCTCCCCGCGCCCCCACATGCGTCGCCTCCAGGTGCGACGTCACCAGCGCCATCGCCGCCCCGATCACAAACATCGCCGCCAGCAGCGCCACATCCTTCCACCGCACCCGCCCGCGCTTCCACCACATCACCAGCAGCAGCGCCGCCGGCAACGAACACGTCACCGACTTGCTCAGCAGCGCCGCCGCAAACAGCCCCAGCGCCATCCCATATGATTTCATTCGCGCCCGCGACTGCTCATCCGCCTCCAGAAAATTCAGGTAACCCAACCCTGCCGCGAAATACATCACCCCCGAAAGCAAATTCTTCCGCTCCGTCACCCATGCCACGCTTTCCACGTTGATTGGATGCACCGCGAACACCGCCGCCGCCAGCCATGCCCCGCGCACCTGAAGCTTCACCAGCACGCGCCACAGCAACACCGCCCCCAGCGCATGCAGCAGAATGTTGTCCACGTGATACAGCGCCGGCTCCAGCCCCGCGACCTGAAACTCCGCCCAGAACGTCGTATGAACCAGCGGGTAATACTGCGGCAAAGAACGCGGCTCGAGCCAGATGTTCAGCAGCCCCCGCCCACTCCGCAGCGTCGGATTGTTCACCACATAATCCGGATCATCCCAGATAAACCCCGCCCTCATCGCCGGCACATACGCCACCACCACCAGCGCCACCAGCCCCAGCGCCGCCAGAAACGTCTCTCGATCAGGTGCCCGAAACCAACGCATAGCCGCGATCGGATTCTACACTCCGCAAGCTGTACAAGCGTGGCATGGGCGTCTCGCCCATGCTCTGTCTCCGCATGACCAAGACGCTTGACACGCTTCGAATCTTCACGCAATCAACTTCTCTTCCCGCTCCACCAAAAACGCTTCCACCTTCTCCAGCGTCTTCTTCGCCGTCGGATAAGTCACCCGCTTCACCGCCTCGTCAAAAGGAAGAAACGCTCCCCCCGCATGCTCGTGACTCACCCGAATTTCTTTCGCCGAAGTTTCCGCCAAAAAGAATACGACGCTTTTACGGATCAGCCCCCTGGTTTTGTCTCGGAAGAAGTACTGAATCTCATCCCGAAACCCCTCCACAAGCTTCACGTCCGCAATCCCCGTCTCCTCGCGCAGCTCCCGCAGCGCCGCCGCCAGATCATCCTCCCCCTTCTCGACATGCCCCTTCGGATAATCCCAGAACCTCCCGTAGTCGAGCAGCAGATACACCCGCCCCGACTTCCTCCGCCGATCGGATCGAAACACAATCACCCCCGCCGATCGCTGCACCACCGCCATCGCAAACACCCATCAATGAGCAAGGCCGCGGCGCGTGCAAGGCAACGCGCCGCGGCCATCTGCTTGTCCAAGCTCTTCGTTTAGCCGCCCCGCGTGCGGGGCGCTCTTCCCCCTCTCCCGTACTCGGGAGAGGGCAGGGGTGAGGGTCTGGCTCTTCACCAACCCTCACCCTCAGACGAGATCAAGCTAAACGGTCGGGCCGCCGCCGATCAGGCCAACGACCAGGAAAATGATCGCCAGCACGAGGAACACAAACAACAGCGTGCGACCAATGCCGGCGCTCATCCCGGCAACACCGCGGGCGCCCAGCACGTAGGCGATCAACGCGATGATGAAGAATACGATTGCGAGCCAGACCAAACCGCTGAGCGACTGGCCGAGAAGTGCGAGTGCACCAAGTGTGGTGAGTAGCATGACGATCTCCTTGGTTTGAACGACCCTCCACCGTCCCGCCACCGTGGCTGGGTTACCGGTGCTTGAGTTTTTCGTTCGTCGCCACCCGTAGGCGGCCGCAAGTGGACATTGCAACGGCCGTGCCACCGGCCCCGCCCGGCACACTTGAGCTCCGCTTCTTTCTTTCCCCGCTCCCGGTACCCCGCGAGAGGGCAGGGTGAGGGCTCTTCCTCGCCCACCAACCCTCTGTGCCCCGCCAATCACTCTCCCTCTTCCCCTCTCCCGGTACCCCGGGAGAGGGCAGGGTGAGGGCTCTTCCTCGCCCACCACCCATTGTGCCCCGCCAAATCACGCTCCCCTTTTCCCCTCTCCCGGTACCCCGGGAGAGGGTAGGGTGAGGGCTCGTCCCGAATCTCAATAAACGAAGCTCCGCCAAATCGAACCCCCGCCGTCACTAACCTCCCCCCGTGCACGATCTCCCGCCAGGCTATAGACTTGCGCCGATGTCGTTGTCGTTGCAGTGGGACTTTTCGACACTCGCAGACCATCTGGCTGAGGCGGTTCTAAACGCCGAAGCCGACCTTCGCCTCGAGCAAGCCGTCTACGGCCTCGACTCCCGCGAAGAACTCGCCCTGCACACCACCCTCGCCGATGGTCTCACCCGCCACTACGAAGTCGCCCGCGAAGTCCACTACCCTTCCAGCAAGGGGAACAAGCTGTCGCATCGCCAGCGCTGCGATCTGGTCCTTACGCCAAAAGGCCGTCCACTCAAGCTCGATAGCGCATTACCCTCCCTCTTCGACCCCGCCAATCTCTGCTCGCCCGCCGAAGCGCTCTGGCTTGAAGTGAAATGCGCCTACCAGTTCCGCCAGCTCAATGTCCGCCACACCGGCTACGGCGCCCAGTGGCGCACCAACGTCGTCGCCGACCTCCGCAAGATGGAAGCCGAGCCCCTCATCCACGAAGCCGGCCTGCTCTTAGTCGTCTTCAACGAGTCTCAAGAGATCCTCGCTAAGGATCTGGAAAACTTCGAATCCGTCCTCGCCCAGAAAGAAGTCCTCGCCGGCTTCCGCCACGTCCGCTCCATCCCCATCCTCGACCGCATGGGCCACCAACTCTGCACCATCGCCCTCTGGCCCACCCTTCAGCGCTAGCTGTATGCCGTTCTTCGCGTGGCATGGGCGTCTCGCCCATGCATCCAGGTCTTAAAAAGCTCGACTGTGACACGGGCATCCTAACCGTGCGCGCAACTCCACCATGCCAGACCCTCACTCCCCTCCCAAAACCTCTCCCATCTTCCGAATCCTCTCAATGTTTTCCCGCTTCGCCGCCTGTCCATCGACCCAAAGACCCATTGCTCGAATCTGCTCATGCGCCATCCGCTCGAACCGCTCCGCAATCCGACGATTCGCCAGCCGCGTGCGCGACGCCACCTCATTACTGATCCGCTCCGTCAACCAGGCCGCCAGCGAGTACCCGCCCAGGATCATCAGATCAATGTGCCCAAAAAATGCATGATGCGTCGCCACCACGATCGTCAGCAGATACGGCGCCGCCTCCGACCACTGCGTCAGCTTCTCTCCTCCCGGCAAGTGCTTGATCAACTTCATCAGAATCGCCGTATCCCGAGGCGTCGCGTTCCACCGCTTCGTCAGCCAATCCTTCAAATCCCCAAGCTCCTCATCCACGATCGCCCCCGCGCGCTCCGCCTCCAATTTCGCCCGCGCATATCCCGCCGCATCCTGCTCGATCCAACGCGACGCCGTGGTCGACGAGCGCAGGGTGTCCTCGATTCGCGTCTGGAGCACCGAGAACTGATCCACCAGCGACACCCGAA
>DASVUC010000059.1:0-10285 GCA_036387255.1 Tepidisphaeraceae bacterium
CCCCCCCCCCCCCCCCCCGCCGGCCGATCCCCCGGCGGCAAATCACGCTGGTCCACCGAACGCTCGGGAGAATGGGAGAGCGTCGACCCGAAGCTGGTTGTAGAGGTGCAATACGACCACTTCTCCAACGGTCGCTTTCGGCACGGCACGAAGTTCCTGCGTTGGCGCCCCGACAAAGCGCCGAAGCAATGTAAAATGGACCAGATCCAAACTGCCACAGGCGCGATGAAGCTGCTGGAAGTGCCGCGGAGTGATCGAAAGCCGAAGCGGCAGGTCGCGTAGGCAGTTACGCGTGGAGGTTCATTGGCGCGTCAACGCCGCTTCGGTGGGAAGCGGTGATGTGCTCCCCGCCAACTGGCGATCACATTCCTGCAAACGCAGGATGTACTGCGGCCGCATGGGGTCATTCTCCGGCAGCAGCAGCAGGCATTGCCGCAGTTGGACGCGCGCTTCGGCAGGTTTTCCATCCGCGAGCAGTGCATCGCCCAGCGCGCCGCGCGCGTGCGGATGCCGGGGATCCAATTGAATTGCTTGCCGAAGATGCGACGCCGATTCCGGCTGCCGACCCAGTTCCTTAAGCGCGATTGCCAGGTTGAAATGAGCATCCACGTGGTTGGGGTTGTGCTGAAGTGCGCGCCCGAATTGCTCTATTGCCGATGAGCAAGCTCCTTTCGCTTTAAGGGCCAGCCCGAGGTTGTAGTAGGCCGCAGCATCGGGGTGTATTGATAGTGCGAGATTGAACTCAGCAACCGCGGCGTCCAGTTGTTCATCTGCCTTCAGCGCCAAGCCGAGGTTGTAATGCACGGACGGATTTCTGGGATCCATCTGAAGCGCCTGCTTTAGCGCGGCCACGGCGTCCTTGTGAGCGCCAACAGCCGCCAGCGCCAGCCCGAGGTTGTACTGTGCGTCGGCATGAGCGGGCTCCAGCCGCAGCGCCTCGCGGAAGTGAAGCGCCGCCTCGCGCGGCAGCGGCAACATCGCCAGCGCTAAACCCAGGTTGTAATGCGTGTCAGCGTCATTGGGTTCGATCCGCAGCGCCTGGCGGAAATGTTCAATCGCCTCTTCCACGCGCCCATTGGCTTTCAGCGCCAGTCCGAGACTGTAATGCCCATGGGCGAAGGCTGGATCGAGCACCACCGCCTGGTGAAACTGGTTCGCGATTTCTTCCGGCGGCGCGTCGGCGGAAAGAGCGGCAGCGGGGTTGCCATGCGCGACCGACGTCTGCCAGCGAATCGCCAGGGCCGCCTGGTAATAGCGCACCGCTTGGTCTGGATGGTCCACCCGACGCAGCGCGTCGCCCATGGCAAAGTTAGCCCAGAAATCTCCCGCCCGCGCCTGCTGCACGCGGCGCAAGAATCCTACCGCGTCTCCGCCATTCTGATGCAGCCGCTCCGCCAGCGTGATGAGAAGCCGGATGGGCGCCTGATCCACCGGGGCTGACGCCGCCAGATTCGTGAGCCATGTCAGGTCGCTCCACCTGGACGCATCGCGCACGCGGTTGCGCCAGCCAGTTGGATCCAGGTCCACGTACTGCGCGACGCTGAGGATCCATCGCCGGCGGATTTCATCCGTCGCGCACAGAGCCCAGTCATCCACCGCAGCCAGCAACGCTGGACGAATCGGAGATGGGATGATGCGCGATGCCACGGTCGCCGGATCATCCTGAAGACACGCGCCCAGCCCGGCATGCTGAAAAGCGGCCGCATACGCTTCATCCGTTCGCGGTTTATCAAAGGGACGCTCTACCTTGCCCTTTACAATCACCGCGCGCTTCAAGGCGATGGCGTCGAGGTTGGAGGCGAGTTGCAGGTCGGCACTTGCCGCGTCGACGCGTTGGCGAAGTTCGCTCATTCCACGATGTGTCATCCGCGCCCGCGCCCGTTCCAGCAGCTCCGCGGCATCGCCCCACGCCGCCGCTTCGCGCAGGCGCTGCACTTCATGCAGATCGGCTTCCACGGCGGCGGCGACCGCTTGATGTTCGCTGCGGATCCACCACCCCGTAACAACCACCGCCAGCAGGAGCACCGCCGCACACGCCAGCACCGTTGCCAGCGCGCGCCGTCGGCGCGCCCACTTCGCGGTGCGGCCAATGAAACCAATCGGCCGGGCCTGGATCGGCTCGTCCCGCAGGAAGCGTTCCAGATCGTCCGCCAGCGATTCCGCATCCGCATAGCGCAAGCGGATCTCTTTGCTCAGGCACTTCAGGCAAATGGTCTGAAGATCGCGCGGCACCTTCGGGTTGAGTTTCGACGGCGGCACCGGCTCGTGCGTCAGCAGTTGCAGCTCAGTTTCGTGCACGTTGTCCGATACGAACGGTGCGCGGCCGGTGAGCATCTCGTAGAGGATCGCTCCCAGCGAGTAGATGTCGGTTACCGGGGTGATCTCACCGCGCTTGCTGTCGAACTGCTCCGGCGACATGTAGCCCGGCGTCCCCACGCGCGCGCTCGCCAGCGTGAGATCCTCCGCCACTTGCAGGCGTCGCGCCAGTCCAAAATCGCTGATTCGCGGCGTACCGTCGGAAGTAAGCAGGATGTTGGACGGCTTGAGGTCGCGGTGAATGATGCCACCCGCGTGCGCCGCCCCCACCGCCCGCGCCAGCGCGGCGATCATCGCTGCCGATTCGTTGATGGGCTGCGGCTTGTGCGCCAGGCGCTTTGCCAGCGTGCCGCCTTCCAGGAACTCCATCGTGAAGAACGGCCGCCCTTCAAAATCGCCCACGTCATAGACCTGCACGATGTGCGGATGACGCAGCGCCGCTATCGCCTCAGCTTCCCGGGTGAACCGCACCAGTTCGCCGGTTGTCGCATACTGCCCGGTGAGCAGCATCTTCAGCGCGACAATGCGGTTCAGCCGAAGGTGTCGCGCCTTATACACAAGCCCCATTCCGCCGCGGCCGATCTGCGCAAGGACTTCATAACCGGGAATCTGGGGAAGGTGTGACGACATCGACCGCCGCGAGCGTGGCGGCTCCGAACCGGAAGGGGGGAACATCGCCTCCAGTTCCGCCTGCACCCCCCGCACATGCAGCCACCGCTGCCGCACCTGCGGCAGAAGCTCGGGGCAGTCTCGGCACACTTCCTCCGGCGTGCGCTCGGATTCCAGCGCCTCTTCCAGCAGATCGAGAATGTGTGGATCGACAGACATGCCCGGCAGAACCTTCTCCTCTTGATCGACTACACCGGGTCAATCTCCATCGACGGCGGTGGATTCAGATCGGCCAGCGCCTCGCTCAGCAGCAACAGCCCCCGGTTGAGCCGGCGCTGCACTGTCTTAATCGAAACGCCAAGCACCGCTGCCGCATCCGGCTGGGTCATTCCCTGGATTCGCACCAGCTCGAACACTTCCCGCTCTTCTTCCGGCAATTGCGCGATGGCGTCGAGGATCCGCCGTGTGTTCGGGTTGATCTGTGACGCAGAGCTTTCTTCCGGCGCGGCGACAAAACTCTCTCGCACCTCCATCGTGCGCTCCTGATGATCTAAGCGTCGGGCCAGGTCATTCAGCTCCCAGCGCATGTGCTGATTGGCCAGAGCGAAGAACTGCCGGACAGTTTGCGGGTGCACCCGCCGCATCGCCTTGATCATGCGCTCCACCACGGCGCTGAGCATCTCGTCGGCGTCCAAATTCATCGGCGGTCGCGTGAGGCGCGGGTAAGCGCGATACAGCAGCGACGCGCACAGCAGATGAAGCCGCTGCGTTGCGCTGCCGAGTAGTTCTCGGATGATCGGCTCCGCCGGCGCATCGCCCTGAACCTGCGCCAACTCATCGAGATATCTTTGCACTACAACCGTCGTCGGATCAGACATGAGGCGGCGATTGTAGCACCGCCCCGCGCGCTTCCTACCCACTAGTACGAAAGTAGTACGCCGCCATCCCACCTTGTGCCGGATCGCGTCGTGAGCGGGCGCGCTTCGCGTGCACCGTCTGTCCTGCCCCTTCGCTCATCTACAGCGAAGCAACAACGACGGGAGTCTCGCACATGCCATCAGACACTCACAACGGAACATCACGACGCGAACTGCTCGCCGCGGCCGCGGGAATGCTCGCAGCCACCGCGCTCGCATCGATCAGTGGATGCGCGTCAAGAACCACGAAATCCATTCCTTCACAACCTCTTCAAGGAGAAGCTGCCATGAACACCTTTACCACTCGCGACGGCGCCAAGATCTGGTTCAAAGACTGGGGCAACGAAAACGGCCAGCCGATCGTTTTCAGCCACGGCTGGCCTCTGACTGCCGATGCGTTTGACGATCAGATGATTTTCCTCGCCAACCGCGGCTACCGCTGCATCGCACACGACCGCCGCGGGCACGGTCGCTCCAGCCAGCCCTCCGGCGGCAACGATCTGGACACCTATGCCGACGACGTGGCGCAACTCTTCAGCACCCTCGACCTCAACCGCGCCGTGGTTGTCGGTCACTCGACCGGCGGCGGAGAGGTCGCGCGCTTCATCGGCCGGCATGGCACATCACGCGTTGCCAAGGCGGTGCTGATCAGCGCCATCCCACCGCTCATGGTTCAGTCGCCGGAGATCCCCGACGGCGC
Organism: Tepidisphaeraceae bacterium; assembly: GCA_036387255.1. GTDB lineage: Bacteria > Planctomycetota > Phycisphaerae > Tepidisphaerales > Tepidisphaeraceae > DASVUC01. The sequence goes on from DASVUC010000059.1 coordinate 4,543, forward strand.
ACCCATCGCCATCTTCGACGACATTCGCAGCAACCTTCTTGCCGACCGCTCAGCCTTCTATCGCGCCTTCGGCGCGGGGCCATTCTTCGGGTTCAACCGCTCTGGCGCAAAAGTATCCCAAGGCCTGATCGACGCTTTCTGGATGCAGTCCATGATGAGCGGCCACAAAAATGCATATGAGTGCACGCGCACCTGGGAAGTCGACCTGACGAACGACCTCAAAAAGTTCGACGTCCCCACGCTGATCATTCACGGCGATGATGACCAGGTCGTCCCCTACAAAGCGACCGCGCTGCGCACCGCGAAGATCGTCAAAGGATCGCAGCTCAAGATCTACGAAGGAGCGCCCCACGGTTTACCCTCGACGCACAAGAACCAGGTCAACGAAGACCTACTCGCGTTCCTCAAGAGCTCGTAGGGGCAACTCCTGAGTCGCCCTTAACGATCAACCAGTAACTGCGGCAACAGAACTGTCGCTCCACGACGATTCCTCTGCCGCCCGGGAGCCGGTGATGTCAATCCTTGCACGATCAAGCACAATCACTACCAGCCCGGCGGTGATCCCGCTGCCGTCGGAACCGCCGCCGCGTCTGGTCGTGGAGGCGCCCCACCCCGAGCAGCTGAAGAGCGGCCGAGTCGTCATCGCTTATCGCGCCGAGAACGTTCGCATCGTCCCCATCTACGGTGAGGCGGCGCTGCAAGTGTCACCGCGCGTCGGCCACCTGCACATCACCGTGGACGATCTCCCCTGGCACTGGCTGGACGCCAGCGGCGAAGCGATCGCGCTCAACGGATTTCACCCCGGCCGCCACAAGGTGCTGGTGGAACTGGCGGACGCCACGCACCATATCGTCGATCGCGCAACCGTGACCTTCGAAATCCCCCGGCCCATTCGTTCAGACCCTTAAGGAAGCTCCCATGGCTCATCGACTCCACCAAAAGATTGCGCTCATCACCGGCGGCAGCAGCGGGATTGGCCTGGCCACCGCAAAGCTATTCGCTGCCCAGGGAGCGCGCCTCTTCATCACCGGCCGCCGGAAAGAGGAACTCGAAGCTGCCGCCCGCGAGATTGGCAATGGCACGGTTCCCATCCCGGGCGATATCTCCAAGCTCTCCGATCTGGATCGCGTCTACGACGTGATCCGCCAGCAGGTCGGCCGGCTGGACATCCTTTTCGCCAACGCCGGCGGCGGAGGATTCATGCCGCTCGGTCAGATCACCGAGGAGCACTTTGACAAGTACTTCAGCATCAACGTCAAAGGCACGCTCTTCACGGTGCAGAAGGCGCTGCCCCTCATGCCCGATGGCGCATCGGTCGTGCTGAACGGATCGATCGTCTCGATCAAGGGCTTCCCCGCCTTCAGCGTCTACTCCGCGACCAAGGCCGCCGTCCGTTCCTTTGCTCGGACGTGGTCAACCGATCTGGGACCTCGTCGCATCCGCGTGAACGTCGTCTCGCCCGGCACTGTGGTCACGCCAGGATATCGCTCTGAGCTCGGCATGAGCGAAGAGCAGATCAGGCAGTTCGAGGCGCAGTCTTCGGCGCAGACCCCGCTCGGTCGGTCCGGCACGCCCGACGAAATCGCCAGGGCCGTCCTCTTTCTTGCCTCCGAAGACAGCAGCTACGTGAACGGCGTTGAGCTCTTCGTCGACGGCGGCATGGCGCAGATCTAAACCGCCGGCGCATTCTTGTTCTTTAAGTTTCGTTGCAATCGCCGACCGCAATAGGTCGGCAGGAGGTCTCTTATGTCCACGTCCAACGTCATTTCCCGCCGAAACCTGATGGTCTCGGCCGCGAGCGCGTCGATGGCGGTGGCGCTGCACTCGCGGCTTTTGCGCGGCGCGCCCGCGGATGCGATCGACGCCGTCATCGCCGGTCCGCCCGGCGGGGGCACCGTCAAGCTGCTGCGCGAAGAGGGGGCGCGAGTACGAGTCCAGACGCAGGCGCTCCGCGGCAATATCACCGTCCTCTCGGGACTGGGTGGCAACATCGCTGTCCACACATCCCCAGAGGGAAAGCTGATGATCGATGCCGGCGTCGCCTCGGCTCGGGAGCAGCTGCAAACGGCGATCGCGGCGATCGGCGCTGCGCCGCTGCGCTTCCTGGTCGACACGCACTGGCATTTCGATCACACCGAAGGCAACGACTGGATCCACCGCGCCGGCGCGACGATCGTCGCGCACGAAAACACCCGGCAGCGCCTCTCCGTCCCCACGCGTGTGGCCGGTTGGGATTACACCTTCGCCCCCGCGCCCGCGGGCGCGCTCCCGGGCGTCGTGTTCAAGCAGAACATGACCCTGCACCTCGGCAATACGACCCTCACTCTCCAGGCGTACGAGCCGGCGCACACTGACAGCGATATCCGCATCACCTTCAACGAGGCCGATGTGATGCACGTTGGCGACACGTGGTGGAACGGGCACTACCCCTTCATCGACTACTCCACCGGCGGAAGCATCGACGGCACCGTCAAGGCGGCGGAGGCGAATGTCAACGCCGCCACCGAACACTCGCTGATCATCCCAGGTCACGGCCCCGTGGGCGACAAGAAGCAGCTGACCGAGTTCCGCGACATGCTCCGCAGCATTCGCGACGCCGTCGCGAACTTCAAGCGGCAGGGGCGCACCAGCGACGAGGTTGTCGCCGCCAAACCCACCGCGCCCTTCGACGCGAAGTTCGGCACGTTTGTCATTAAGCCGGAGATCTTCACCCGGCTTGTTTATCTCGGCGTCTAAAGGGGGCAAACCAATCCGCAAATCAACATCCAGGAAAGGAAACAGATCATGAACCTCAAGAAAAACATCATTTCCATTTTATCGCTCGGCGCTGCGGCCCTGATTCTCGCGGGAGCCTCGGAGTTTGGGAGTAGCTCCGGCGCGGCGCCCGCTGAGGCGCGGCGCGACATGCCTCAGGTGCTTCACAAGACCGTCAAGGTCGGCGATGTCGACATCTTTTATCGCGAGGCGGGATCGCCTCAGTCGCCGACGTTGCTCCTGCTGCATGGCTTTCCAACCAGCTCGCAGATGTTCCGGAACCTGATCCCGAAGCTGGCGGATCAGTATCACCTGGTTGCGCCGGATTATCCGGGTTATGGGCACAGCTCCATGCCGCCGCACGATCAATTCGCGTACACGTTCGACCATTTGGCGCAGGTGATGGACGAGTTCACGCAGCAGGTGGGGCTGAAGAAGTATGCGCTGTACGTGCAGGATTACGGGGCTCCAATCGGCTACCGACTGGCGGCGGCGCATCCGGATCGCATCACGGCGATCATCGTGCAGAACGGAAATGCTTATGACGAGGGATTGGATAACGAGTTTTGGCAGCCGATTAAGGCGTACTGGAAGGAGCCGAAGAGTTCGGAGAAGCGGGATGCGCTGCGCAAGCTGCTGACGTATGATGCGACGCGCTGGCAATACACCGTCGGCGTGCCGAACAAAGAGCTCGTCAGCCCGGACGGACCGGCCGAGGATCAGTTCCTGATGGATCGCCCCGGCAACGCCGACATCCAACTGGACATGTTCCTCAGCTACGGCAGCAACCCGCCCCTGTATCCGCAGTGGCAGCAATATTTCCGCCAGCACCAGCCGCCGATGCTGATCGCCTGGGGCAAAAACGACCCCATCTTTCCCCCCGCCGGCGCCGAGCCGTACAAACGCGACCTAAAGCACCTGGAATATCACCTCCTCAACGCCGGCCACTTCGCCCTGGAAACCAACGGCGAGGAGATCGCGGGGCTGATTCGCGATTTCTTGGCGAAGGTGCAGGGAGGCGCGACGGCGGGCGGGGACGCGGGCGCGGGCGCGGGAGAGTAAAGCGACTGAACGTTCGCGAGTAAGGGAGGCGTAGGCGAGACCGCCACGCCTCCCTGATCGCTATCTGACAAAGAGGGTTCGCGCGGTCGTGCGAGCGGAGAGCGGCAAGCGGCAAAGATGACTTGTGCAGGGGCTTTTGGGAGGGAATGGGTTTATTTCGTTTGGGGGCGCTGCGTGGCGCACAGGAGCGTTTTCGGGCAATTGAGAGCTTGGGCACCGGCATACTTGCACCGTACCATTCCTTTCATCGTGCGCCGGCTCCTGTTCCATCTGGTCGTGCTTGTTTCGCTGGCGTTGACGCTGGGGACGGTGGTGATGTGGTATCGCAGCACGGGCACGTGCGACTTCTGGCGCGCGTCGCGGGAAGGGCAGTGCCGCTATCGCTACATCATCTCGGATGCGGGGCGCATCGGGTTCTACGACTACACCTACGACTCCGGGATTCCTCTGCCTGGCGGGCAAGCGCCCGACGAGCACTGGGGCCACCACAAGGTAGCTGCGCCTGGCAGTTGGCAAGCGATTCCCTTCGCCGCCCCTGACGTTGGCGTGTGGGGCTTCGCCCTGGGCGTCACGCGCGAGCATACCTTGCGCGGGCGGTTCTACTCGAGCGGCGCGGCGCAGACGGTGGAATACTGGCTTCCGTACTGGGCGCTCGCCGCGGCGTTCGCGGTGCTGCCGGTAGTTTGGGCGCGGCAACAATTGCGACGGATGGCGTCGCAGCGCCGGCGGAATGAGGGACTCTGCCCGGGCTGCGGGTATGACCTGCGCGGCACGCCGCAGCGCTGTCCCGAATGTGGTGCAACAGCCGGCATGCCATCATCTTGAGACGGCCAAGCGAGAGCGTGTAAGGTCACCGGCGCGGCGGGTCAGTTTAGCGGCGGCGCAAGAGGGATGTGGCGGCGATGGTGCAGATGACGAGCGAGGTGGGTTCGGGAACGACGATGGTGTAGGTCGTGAGGGTACTGGCGTTGTCGGCCCAGTCGTAGAAGTAGAGCTTGTTGTTGGCGACCGTGAGGCCGCTGGTCAACCCGTCGAGGGCAAGTGGGAAGGTGTCGAGCAGCGCGCCGGTGGTGAGGTCGTAGCGGTAGATGCTGGTGGAGGCGGTGTAGCCGCTGGCCCAGATGCAGTTGTTGGCGGTGTCGATGGTGAAGTCGGCGATGCCGCCGGGGACGGGGAGGTTGATCGTTTGCTGGATGACGTCGGGCGCTGCGACGGTGGACACGCGGATCTGGTCCAGCATGTAGTAATCGTAGGTGGTGGAGGGGTTGGTGCGATAGATGCGGCCGTCGCGGACGTCGATGGGATAGCCGCCGTAGGCGGCGAGTTCGCTGGAGATGTTGGTGGCGGCGCCGGAGGTCTTGCCGATGGCGTAGAGGTCGTAGCCCAGGTGGTTGCTGTTGTAATCGCTGAAATAGTAGTTGGTCGCGTCGGCTGCGACGGAGACGGTGTACTGGGCGGCGGTTGGTCCAAAGCTGGCAGTCGGGACGGAACCAATGGTTCGGCTGCCGAGGATGGCGCCAGTGAGGTTTGTGCGGTAGAGGGTGTTGTTCTGTTGCTGGGCGAAGAGCAACTCGTTGGCGGTGGAATCGTAGCCGAGGCCGACGGGGTTGAAGTTGAACGCGGTGCTGCCGAGGGAACTGCTCAAGTTCACGGTGGAGCCGGGGGAAAGGATCGCCGCGGCGCGTGTGATCGGAGAAAAGGCAACGACGGTCACGGCGGCGGCCGCCAGACAATTCAAGAATGCTTTCATCCAAGCCCTCGGGAGAGATGGCGCAGTGGGTGCGCTCAGTATTTCAAAAGATGTGGGGAAGCCCTCGCTGCCCTCGATCGACGGTTGAAGAGTACCGGCAAAAAACTGGCATACAAGCCCCTGATCAGGGGTGATCGGGATAGGATTGTGCAGAGAAGGGCGACGCAGACATCGCCC
>DASVUC010000060.1:0-17069 GCA_036387255.1 Tepidisphaeraceae bacterium
GAGAGGGCAGGGTGAGGGCTCTTCTCCCTCCACCATCTAATCCCACTTCGCCATTCCATCTCCCCCCTCTCGTACCCGGGAGAGGGCAGGGGCGAGGGCTCTTCTTCGACAACTGCAGTCTCCCGATCCCGCAAAAATCCACCCCCTCTCCCGTACCCGGGAGAGGGCAGGGGTGAGGGCCTGCACTTCCCCACCTTCCGTGTGTGCTCTCCTAATCCTCGCCCCTGGCTCGTTAGCCGCCCCGCGTCCGCGCCGCTGCTCCGCTCCCCGCGCCCGCAAACTCCCCACCCCCACAACTCACTTCCCCACCCCAGTCGCCGGCGCCGCCTTGGGCGCACTCGTCGGCGATTTCACCGGCGCCGGTTGTGTCACCGGCGGCACCGGTGCCGTCGCCGCACTTCGCGTCGCACTCATCACCATGGCCGGCGCCGTCGCTGCCCCGTTTGCCGGCGCACTTGCCGCACCTGGAACGTTCACCGGCGCTGCAATCCCAAGTGGAATCACCGGCATCGCCGGCATCGTCGCCGGCTCCTTGAGCAGCGGCTGCTGCCTCAGCTCCGGTAACCGATCCAGCCGCATCTTCGCCACACCCAGATAACTCTGCGGCACATTCGCCGTCGTCGTCACCTGCTCATACTGGCTCTTCGCCGCATCCCACTCCCCCTTGTTCTCCGCAATCGCCGCCAGCCCAAACCGCGCCGCAATCGCCGCATGCAATTCCCCCGCATGCTTGTTCAGCACCTGCTGATACGCCTCGCTCGCATTCCGAATCAGTTCCTGCGGATCCCGCGTCAGCTGAAGCGACGGCTGCGTCGCCGCCCCCGGCAACTCCGGTAACATCGCCAGCGTCCAATTCAAATCACCCTTGGCGACCAGGCTCTCCGCCGCAATCGTGTCCGTCGGCGCCAGCCGGAGCGACTCCTCGATGAAAGTGCTCGCCTCATTGAACAACCCCTTCCGCTGCGTAGCGAGCTGAGCCGGTGGCGCCTGCGAAGCCGCCGCGCTGTTCATCAACTGGTTGATATCCGCCCGTGCCGTCGCCAGCGCCTCGTTCGCCCGCGCCGTGCTCGCGCGCGTCGATGACACCCGATAGTTGATCAGCAGCGCAATCGCCAGAAACGCAATCGCAAACAGCAGCGCCCGCCCACCATACTGCTGCCACCACGTCGGCGCACCGACAATGACCTTCGCCAGTGCATTCTGCTGGAGTTCGTGACGCCGCTCGGCTTTCATGGGACGCGGGAGTTTACGGGGCAACACCACCCAACGCAACGCACTGCGATGAGCCCGCTTCCCTGCCGCTTCCCACGCCTTCGCCAGCGCGGGTCCCAACGGGTCCGCCGCTCCCGCCGCAGATAGGGGAGGAGGGGCGAAAATTCGAGCGCGGATTTTAGAACTTCTTTCTCACCCCCCGCGTAACAAGCAAGTCAAGTCGATGCGGTACACGCAGCAGAAAAGATGAACACTCAAACAACAGGGCAACCTGCATCAGAAGCCAAGTGCAGGTTGCTCATCTAAGACACCCCACAGTATTGCCGTCGAGGGCCGGCAAAGCCCCTGCAACGCCAAGTGCGTCGCAGGGGCTTTTAGTTTGTACTGATCCTTTGCCCGTGCCCACGCGCCCCGTCTAAGCGACGCCGCTTCCAGGGCGCTCCCTCACGCCGCCACCGCACTCACCGGCATCTCAAACATCCTCCGCTCCGCCGTCAGCAGCGCCGCAATCACATCGCTCATCGAAAAAGGCTTCACCATCACCGCATCCGGCCGCGCCAGCTCCCCCTCAAACCCGCGCCCACCCTCCCGCGGCATCAAAATCAAATACTGCCCGTGCGTCCGCGCACCGCTCCGCACCTTCCGCACCAGCTCCACCCCGCTCATGTCCGAAAGCTCATCCCCCGCCAGCACCACCGTATACAGCGACTTCTCCATCAGCCCCATCGCCACCGCGCCGCTGTCGCACACGTCCACGGTGTACCCCAGGAATGACAGGTTGCTCTGCAAAACGTCCAGCAGCTTCACGTCCAGATCCACAAGAAGAAGACGCATGCGATTCGCTCCGATAACGTAACTGAGCATCCAACCCAAAAAGTCAGACGCTGCCTTTCTTGTCGGTCATGACGCCCATCCGCTGAAGTTGCGCACCCTCCCGCGTTACCGGACCGCCGCCGCCCGCCATTCGCGCTAAACCTCGCCACCGTTCCTTCCGACGACATTCAAAGATGTCGCTTTCGTACGACCAGCGCTCCGAAATTCGTTGGGCTTTCGAGGAAGCCTACGTCGAACCCGAGCGCCGCCGCGCCTGCCGCGTCAAGCACAAGGTCCCCGCCAAGCTCGCCTTCTGGAAAGGCAAGCCAAAGCTCGTCGCGCCCCTCGACGTCACCATCGAAGACTTCTCCACCACCGGCGTCGGTCTCGTCCACTCCAGTCCCCTCAAGATCAACGAGTGCTACCTCCTCGAAGTCCCCCGCGGCGACCGCTCCCCCATGTGGGTCGTCCTCCGCGTCGTCCGCTGCCTTCCCATGGACGACGGCAACTACGCCGTCGGACTCGAAGCCGCCGAACTCCTCGACGCCTCCGGCTTCGACATCAACCCCTTCGCCCCCGACTTCCCCACCAATCAACCTTCAACCGGAGCCAAAATGAACCGCAGACTCAAAATCCTCTTCCTCCTCTTCGGAATCGCCGGCACCGCCGTAGCCGCCTTCATGCACTAACCGCTGAAGGATGTAATCTCCCTTCCGCGCCAAGACCCTACAGCGGGTTCCCCTCCCCGAGCCCCAAATTCGAATCCACACCCCCATAATCATCCGGCGTAATCACCCCGTTGAAATCCGCATCCCCCCTCAGCCACGCATCTCGCGGATCCACCGTCTCTCCCAGGTTAGAATCAATCGCCCCGTAATCATCCGCCGTGACCATCCCATTCACATCAAAGTCGCCAAAGTACGTGTACTTCCCGATGATCGATTTCAGCGAGATTGGATCACCTCCCACAAAAGGATACTCGCTCGCGCCCGCCGAATACCCATAACCATTGTCCCACAACGCCAGGATTGTGTTGTGCGCGTTCTGCCCGGATGTTGATACGATGCCCACCCTCGTCGAATCCAGTACGTCCGAATACCCATCCCACACATATGCGAAGATCCGGGCGAACGGACTCACCGTCCCGGCATAATCCACCACCAGATCGTTGTCCATCAGATCCAGCGTCCCGGTCTCCGCCCCCGCCGCACCAAGATCCAGCCCGTCCACGTACAGCACCCGCGCGTGCGTCACCGCCGGCGCTTCTGCGCGCGCCGCCAGCATCGCGCCGTGGCCATCGCTGATCTTCAGCTTCCCAAGGTGCTGCGACGTCACAAACACCACCACCGCATCGCGCACGTTCACCGTCGCCGACGCCGACCCGCTGTAGTTCCCGATATTGAAGTCCAGCTTCCCAGCGACCCCCGAATTTCCGTTCACATAAAAGGTGTCGACGCCGTTTCCACCCCCGTCAAAGCTGATCCCCAGCTTCCCGACGCCTTCTCCGCTTCCTCCCACGTTTGACAGCAGTGCCACCGAATCATCCCCGGCCCCGCCTCCAATCACCACCGACTTTAGATTCGCCAGCGACATCCACACCAGCCGCGTTCCAGCCGTTGATGACCCTGCATAGACGCCCACCATCCCGGGCGCAGCGATCCCTGATTTTTGCGTGCCGTTGATTGTGATCGAGTCGTTCCCCGTTGTTCCGCGCACCGCCACCCCAAACATTCCCTGGCTCAAATTGTAATAGCCCCCGGTCGCCGCCTGCTGCAACTTCTCGGCCCGCACCATGTAGATGTACGCCCCCGCCGACAGCGCCGAAGAACTGTCCGTGTAGGTCGTTCCGGTCAGCCCTGATTGCAGCATCTCCCAGTTCAACTGCCCAAACGCTGTCGTCCCCGTGCTCTGCGCCCGGTACAGCCGATACGTCACACCCGTCTGCTCGCTCGCGTCAGCCGTCCACGACACGCTCACCGAAGCACCCGCGGGCTTCGCCGTCACATTCGTCACCGGCTTCACCACGTCCATCCGCAATGTCGGATCGCCCAACAGCGAAATGTACGTGAACCGAACCTCATTTTGCGTGTCCAAGATCATGTCGCCGATCGTGCCGCCCAGAGACATCCGCTCCACCATCCACGGATAAGCCGTCCCTGCCACACCGACGATCCCACTGGTCGCTGTCAGTGAATCACCTTTACTGGCCAGCATGCTCTTCACCAAGCTCTGCGAACTTCGGTTTCCCGTGCTGGGATCAATTGGGTTTAAATCCCAGTCCATTCCGTAGCTCGCGCGCAGAAAATTAAAGACACCGTGATATGCCGGAGATGCAGGTTGATTATAAGATGTGTTCGCCACCACCCCAAGCGCTTGCGCTGGCCCATATGCCCACCCTCCTCCCATACCGAAGGCGAATAAGTGCCCGCCAACGGCTGTGAGTCCGCTCTTCCAGTCCTCTGCCACAAGATTGTTCGTCCCAACTACAGGCGACATCGCCTGCCAGTCTAACGCAGGTCTGTTCAAATGTTGATCGAACAGCGCGGAGTGCGCGACTTCAGCCAAACCCATCCGATACCGATGGTTCTTCTCGAAGTATCGTCGCAACAGCGCCACTTCTTTCTCCGCCCTTAAACCAGCGATCTCCGGCCAATCCAAGTTCGCAAAATCAACCCGCCCCACTGGAACTTCAATGACATCGCCTGACGCAAGCATGTCCTGATCGAACTTTCCATCAGGCCCCGCGGTGTCGTATTTGGACCGATTATCGCCTTGGATGTAGTGCGCCGCATCCGCTTCGAGTTCGCTGTCGCTGAGGAAGGGGTACTGCGCCTTGATGTCATCGATGCGGTCCTGATGACTGTACGACCTCTCCTCCGTCCAGTCGGTGGAGGCCACAACCAGGTCACCGTAGTACATATCCGCGTTATGCGCCCCAAGGTGGTTAGAATGAAATTGATCAGCGGCCCCCGCACTCTTTGATCCAGAATACGGCACCGGGACGTGACCAACCAAAATGATGCTCTTCAGATTGCCGTCGTTATTCGCCTGAATCAGTGATTTCACAGTTCCGACGTCATGCCGCGCAGCCACATCGTCATCGTCACGCGGAACGGTAATCAGCTTCACCTTCCACCCATCACCCACCAGGTCCGATTCCAGAACCCCTAACTCTCGCTCAAGTGTCGCTGCAACCGTCTCATCAACCACCAGCAGTGCCGTGCCTCGAGAGCTTGAAGCGTGACGCGCTGGCGAGACCAGAGCCCGTGTACTCGTGCCCGGGGCGCCGTTGCGGGTCAGTTGATATTCCACCACTTCATCACTTGCAATCGTGACTGGGTCACTCCAACTGGTACTGGTTGAACTGAGTGACGCCGGCGATGACCAACTGTCTCCGTAGATTCGACGTTGAACGCTAAATCCAGAAGCACCCGGCCCGCCTCCCCAATGCACGGTAGCCTGGTAACCCGCCCCAGAAGCCGTTAACGCGACGTCGAGCGTGAGAGCCGTATCCTGTACCACTGTCGGCGAGACAGTCGCTGACGGCGAGGAGATATCTGCGCCAGAAACGGCAGAGACTCGATAATCGTACTTGTATGAGGCGTCAATAGCATGATCTGCCTTCTTAGCACCAACACCCGTGTCAACGCTTGATATTGCTTGCCAGTTGTTTTGGTTGTGACCTGCAAATTCAACGCGATATGACGCTTGCCCGGCGTTCGTGTCGTTCCATGTGATCTTGACAATGTTGTGGTGTGGGTCAGTGCCAGGTCCATAAATGATGTCGGCCGTAACATCGTTTGGTGGCAGGATGCTCATCAAGACCCGCTTCTCAAGCGACTCAAATAGGTGAGCGCGCAGCGTAACCCTCGTAGATTCTCTGACCATTTAGGTATCACCTTTACAAGAAAATGTTACGCCCGCGCACGGCGAAGCGAAAACAAAAACCCCACGGCAACCAGCGGACATGTCACCGGCTCCGGTACCGCCTGAGTAGAGAACGCTATTGCGTCTAAAGAATAGCCGGTTATACCGCTGTTGAATTCTAATGTCACAGCCTGACCCGCGAAGCTCTCGACGTTGACTCCGTACTTCTGGTAGTAACGGGGAACCTCTCCAAGATTCACGGTAGGCATATTGATGCCGTTGATCAGTACCACCGGCGGGCCGTCAATACTCGAATCGTCAGTCAGGAACTGAAGCGACTTCGTCCCAGTTGGTACATCCCCCGTCTGCATCAGGCGCGGCATCGCGGGGTGCCCATTGTTGGTCACTTCAGCATAGAGAGTAGCTTTGAAGTTACCTTGTGGCGGCGGGAGGTCAAAACCATTAACGTCATACAGCACCAGGCAGTGGTTGTCCGACGAACGCGAATTATAGTAAATCGGCGTATCGACCAGCCCTGTCTTTGCCACCCAGCCCGGAAACGCACTGGACGCAGGCAACTGCCCTCCCACCCCCGTCCCCGCCGGCACCACCGCCTGCTCAAAATCCAAATTCACAAACGGATTCGCCCCCGCCACAGGCACCCAGCTTAGCAGAGCCGAAACCACAACAAATGGCTGCCATTGCTCCAACAACCATTTTCCCCCTCGACGCGCCTCACGCCGAACAATCAGAAATGCCGAGATCGATAACAGTGCGAGCGCAGCCGGCTCCGGCACCGCCTGAGTAGAAAACGCAATCGCATCGACTGAATACCCCGCCGTTCCGCTGTTGAATTCCAACTTCACATTCTGCCCCGCGAAGCTCTCAATACTCAAACCGTAGCGTCGCGAAACAGGTGCCACCACACCTAGATCGATTGCGGGAACCTGCACACCGTTGATGAAGACAACCGGCTGTGCGTCAAAGATCTCAGTCAGGAACTGGAGGGATTTGGATTCCGGGGGAACGTCTCCCGTCTGAAACAGAGACGGCCTCGCCGGATGTCCATTATTCGTAATCTCTGCATAAAGGGTTGCTTTGTAGATTCCCTGCGGTGGCGGTAGCTTGAAACTTGTGGTGTTGTCATAGAGCACCAGGCAAGCGTTATCACTTGAGCGAGCATTGTAGAAAATCGCCGCGTCTGTGAGACCCGTCTTTGCACTCCAACCGGGGAACGCGCTGGACGCGGGAAGAGCCGAACCCTCCCCCGTCCCCGCCGGCACCACCGCCTGCTCAAAATCCAAATTCACAAACGGATTCGCCCCCGCCACAGGCCCCCACCCCAGCATCAAAGCCGCAACCACAACAAATGGCTGCCATTGCTCCAACAACCCTTTCCCCCCTCGACGCGCCTCACGCCGAACAATCAGCAATGCCAAGATCGATAACAGTGCCAGCGCAGCCGGCTCCGGCACCGCCTGGGTCGAAAAAGAAACAGCATCAAGAGAGTACCCTGCAATTCCACTGTTAAACTCTAATTTGACCAGTTGACCCGCAAAGCTCTGTATGTTCACCGCGAACTTCTCGTAAAAGGGAGCCACCCCCCCGAGGTCTACCGCCGGAAGCTGTTGGCCATTGATCAGCACCACCGGCTCAGAGTCAAAGAAGCTGATCAAGAACTGAAGCGACTTTGCTTCTTGCGGAACATCGCCGTTCTGAAAAAGAGAAGGCGTCGCCGGCGGCAAATGATTCGTCACCTCGGAATATAGTGTAACCTTATAGTTCCCTTGTGGAGGTGGCACCTCGCCCGTCGTGCTACCGTCATAAAGCACCATGCAGTAGTTGTCACTTGGACGCGCGTTGTAGAAGATTGGAGTATCCACCGACCCCGTTTGTGCCGTCCATCCAGGCACTGCGCCGCTTGCTGAAATCAGTGATCCCTCCCCCGTCCCCGCCGGCACCACCGCCTGCTCAAAATCCAAATTCACAAACGGATTCGCCCCTACTCGCTGCTCGGCGCTCACCACCAGCAGCATCACAGCAGATACAACAACGATTCTAGACGCACCGCGAGTGAGCCCCATACATCGCCCACCTTTCTGTCCCGAAGGTACCACCGCTCAACACGCTTGCAATAGCAAAAACTAAAAAAGCCAAGTCCCGCGGCAAGTCCGTGTAGAGATCCTCACTTGTCTCGTAAAGAACCCTTGATCGCTCGCACAACATCTTCGTAAACCCGCTGTTGCGCCAAAATACCGCCCCGCGCGCAGCGCGCTGAAATCCAAAATCTCGGATTTTCCCCCATTCCCATGCCGCCCGGCAGGAATCTCGCCCCAAAAGACGCCCAATCGCGCAGCGCCAGACAAGAAGTAGGGAGACATGAACATTGCCGCGTCAACAACTTCTGAGCCCCCGGGCCCCACTCCGCGCCCACTGTCCGCGCCCACTCCCCATCTGACCCATTCCTCAGAATCTCATGCCTCCGCGCCCCTTCGTCTCTTCGCGTCGGTTCTCAGTCGTCGATCCAAAAGGACCTCCCCCGACCCATCTCGGACCGCTCCAGTACCCAAAGGTACCCTTTCGGACCCCCTCGGGACCCGCTTTGGACCCTCTGTGGGCCCCGTTCTTACGCTACTCAGGTGCACCCACAACAGCCATAACCACAACGAAAGGAAACAGTTATGCCACGCATCACCGGCACAACCAACGCTCAAACCAAATTTCTCCGCAGCTTCAAATCCAGCCCCTTCGGCCCGCCCCCCAGCGCCTGGCCATCCCCCTCAATCCTCCGACGCTGGCTCCGCAAGCCCGCCTTCCGCGACGCACTCGACGCCATCACCACCACCCTCCGCTACCAGTCCGACTTCCACCTCGCCGCCGCCACCGCGCAAGCCCTCAACAAGCTCCTCGCCCAGGACGCCCACGTTAAACCCCAAGACTGCTGCGCGCTCCTTCGCCTCTCCCACCTGCGCGAGCGCTTCGCACCCAAACCTCCACCTCCGCCCCCTCACCCCTTCATGAACCGCGTCGGTCCCGTTCCCTTCGACGCCCGCACCAACCAGATCATCAAGTACCACCAAACCCAGATCGCCCAAGCCGACGGCATGACCTGGGAACAGCTCATGGCCTCCGAAGACTTCATCGGCCTCGACCCATCCGAAGAGGATGCAGAGCGATACAAGGAAGTTGAACGCCAAACAAATCTATAGTTGTTCTATAGGGGGATTTGCATCATGACATCCGCTAACTACACTAGCTCCTGCAAAACCGGCCGGCACTGCGGGCGTGCCGCCGGCTCATCTCTTCAACCCAAGGGCAGGAGCGGGTCATCATGGTTCAAAAGCATTCGCCGTCCCATACCGCGCGGATCCTCCGCTTACACTCAGCCGTCAAACCACTCCTCGAAACGCTCGAGCGCCGCCTACTCCTCAGCGCTCTCCCCATCTCCGACGACATCGCCGATCTCACCGCCGTCACCTCCCGCGGCACCATCGTCAGCACCGACTCGACCTCCCCATCCGCGCTCCAGTTCCCCTTCGCCAGCGGACAACCCAAAGATCAAGCCACTCAACCCGACGGCAAACGCCTCGTCGCCGGCTACTCCAGCGGCAACTGGGCCGTCGCCCGCTACAACCCCGACAACTCCCTCGACCCCACCTTCGGTAACGGCGACGGTAAAAGCGTCAACGACCTCGGCACCGCCTCCGACCGCGCCCTTAACATCAGCCTCCGCCCCGACGGCAAGATCATCCTCCTCGGCGTCACCGCCGGCAGCGGTGACAACTGGCAGTTCGCCGCCATCCGCCTCAATCCCGACGGCACACTCGACTCCTCCTTCGCCACCAATGGCAAGCTCCTCTCCGGTCTCGGCCGCGCGCCCACCTACGGCGGTGTCACCACCGTCCTCAAAGACGGCCGAATCCACATCACCGGCTACGACGGCGCCCAATCCCGCGCCCTTGAGTACGACGCCAACGGCAAAAACCCCTTCGACCGTCTCGCCAACCTCCCACCCAAACCCACCGCCTTGCAAGCGCAATCGCTCACGCGCTCCTCCTCGCCCACCACCTTCGCGCGCCTCGCCGGCTCACCCTTCGTCGGCCCAATCCCGCTCTTTGACATCCAACCTTTAACCGCCCAAGAGATCCATCCCGTCGATCAGGGCGCTCCGTACCGCCTGGACCTCCTTGAAAAGCACGGCAACGGCTGGGACATCACCTGGAACGACACCGGCACCGCTTCCTCCCACCTCCCCGGCTCACCCCTCTCTGCCTCCCACACCTACGCCACCCCCGGCGAGCGCACCATCACCGCCACCACCGACTCCCTCTTCCTCCGCGCCGGCAAAAGCTACCAGATCCCCCAATCCCATAAGCTCCTCCACCTCGACCACCTCAACATCAAGAGCGACGGCAAACACCCCCTCGCCGCCCTCGACCTCAAAGACAACGACCTCGTCGTCGAACACGGCAGCTACCACGCCATCGACTTCCTCCGCTGGCAAGGCTACAGAGACAACACAGCCGACCCGAACGCCGTCGGCATCATCTCAACCGCCGGCCAAACGCTCCCCGGCAATCCCATCCTTGCCCTCTTCGACAATGCCGTCCTTAACTCCGGCGAGTGGCCCTGGGGCAGCGGCCATACCGTCGGCGCCTCCGCCATCCTCGGCCAACTCGCCTACATCGGTGACGCCGACTTAAGCGGCATGGTGAGCGTCGACGACTACCAGGCAATCGACTCAAACCTCGGCCAGACCGTCAGCACCGAAGCCGGCATGAACTGGTTCGCCGGCGACTGGAACTTCGATGGCCAAATCACCCCCGACGACTACACCGCAGTCGGCAGCAACCTCGGCATCGGCGAAACCAGCTACCATCTACAAACCACCGGCGTCATCCCCCACGCCGAAACCATCACTCAGCCCATCACCGTTAACCCCGCAACCCTCCCCGACGCACCCACCAACGTCGCGATCACCAACGTCACCGGCACCTCCCTAACCCTCACCTGGAACGCCCCCGCAACCGGCGCCGCCGGCTACCGCATCTACCAACAACAACCCGGACAGAATCCACAACTCATCGCCACCCTCGACTCCTCCGCCCGATCCTACAACGTCACCACCCTCTCCCAATCCACCACCTACAACTTCCAGGTCCGCTCCACCAACACCTCCGGCCACGAATCCGCAAACCCCCACACCAGCGGTGGCGGCGGCTCCGGTTCAACCGCATCTGTAACCACGCCCAATGAACCCGCCAGCGACTTCGTCCTGGTCTACGACGGAAACGCTGCCGTCGGCGACTCGGGCGTCACCGCAAACTGGTCGCCGCAAGCGCCTGAGCAACCCAATGGTTACCGCGGCTATGGCAATGGCAACGTCAGGTTGAACATTACAGGCTTGCCCCGACACACACACCTTCGCCTCAAAATTGACAGCGGCATGTGGGGACCCGTGGCCGACGCTGAAAACGTCAACCTCACCGTGAAAGCCGCTGGCGCTCAACTGGAAAGCAACCACGGCATAATCGAATACCCCCACCCCATGATGACCATGCCATGGGCCGCAGGAAATCCTGTGGATGAAGCCGAGGGTTTCAAACATTCGGGTTCTTCACTGGAAGTGACCGTCAACATCAGCGGCATGCCGAACGGCTGGCTCTGGAACCCCGCCGGCGTGCGAGTCGAAACGTTCCTCCCGCGCGTCGAGATCGCCGGCGGCAGCGGCTACGAATCTCAATCGCAGCCATCCAAGGTCCACGTCGTTCGAAGTGGCACCGGATCGCTGCTCAGCGAGGAGCTGACCGTCCCTATCTATGTCTCGGGAACAGCCACAAGGGTGACAGACTACGGTTTCCCAACGGCTGTCACGCTTCCATCGGGCGCCAATTCGGTGGACGTGGATTTCAAGATACTCGATGACTACCTCATCGAGGGAGACGAGTATGCCGACCTGAAACTATTGAACGGCAGTTCGTATCTTGTCCAACGTGGCGCAAGCGACGAAGCGCGGGTTTGGATCTCAGATGATGATGGCGCGTTTGACCCTGATCACGTGCCGCCCGTCATACCGCCCGACGCGGGCGGGCCTACCAGGCCAAATGACCCCCCGCTTTGGGATCCACCGGGGGGCGCGGGGCCGGGTGATAACCCGCATGGTCCTGACAGCCCGGACGGGACCGATAAGGGCGATACCGTGGTTGGTGATCCTCCAGGAACGGATCAAGGCGATGCTGCCGCAGCTGCGCCGGCTTCTGGCGATGCGGTGGTGGCGGCGGCGCCTTCGCCGCATCGGGTGGATATTCATGGCGTCCCGCTGCCGTCGGCGAGTCCGACGGGTGATGGCGAGAGCGATCGGGTTCCGAACACGGCGAGCATCGACGCGTTCTCGCTGCTGCCGACGTTTGGCATGACCGAAATCGCCGTGCCCATGCCGGGCGGCGAGCTGCTGATGGAATTCCGCCGCACGATGATGGCGGATTCTGAGATCCACTACCCGTATGCGCAGCGCTTTCAGAACCTGCACTGGGCATCGGAGAACGTGCTGGGCAAAGGGTGGAGCACGAACCTGGGGGCGCGGGTGATCTTCACCGAGGAGCCAAAGCCTGACGGCACGGCCATCAAGCGCACCGCGACGGTCGTCGATGACGCGGGCAACAGCTACAACTACTTCTGGAATGACAACTACGGCTTCCTGCCGGACGTGCGCAGCAACTTCTCCAATGCCGCCATGCGCGGCAAGCTGGAAGCGGTCAGGGATCCGGTGACCGACAAGCCGCAGTTCGTGTTCACGGGCCGATTTGGGACGAAGCTGTACTACTCGCGCGTCGGTACCGTGTACCGCTCCACCGCCACCTTTGCGCCCAACGACACGTACTACCGGTTGGAGCGCGTGGTCGATCGTAACGGCAACGAGCTGCGCTACGCGTACGAGCACACGAACAAGACGCTGATCACAGCGATTTACGATCCGAAGCTCTACAACCCGGCGCTGTACAACCCGAGCAACAGCCAGGATGGCAATCCGCAAGGCAATCGCCGGCGGATTCGCTTCCAGTACATGCCCATTGCAGGCGGTTACCGACTCACCTCCGCGGAAGATCCGCTGGGCCGGGTGTATCACTACGAGTACGCGACGGAGGGCGTGCTGAACGGTCAGTTGATGGCCGTCCGCAAGCCGGCGGTACGGCAACCGACCGGCGGCATGATCGAGCCGCGGATCAAGTTCGATTACGACATCACGGTCGGCCCGCACCTGGTTCTCAAGAGCGACGGCAGCGATCCGTGGGACTCCGGCGCCAGCATCAAGTGGTACTTGCCCAAGACCATCGACGATGCGCGCCGCGCTGCTGCCGAGAGCGACGGCAACAGAACGAGCTTCGCGTACGCGTTCCGTTGGGTTCCGACCTCCGTCCGCCGGAAGGACGACCACCTCGTGGTGATGAGCGAGCAGAAGCCTCGCCTGACGCGGGTGAGCACCGCCGACGGCGACGTCGTGCTCGATGAGAGCTACCACGGCCTGACCGGCGCCGCGACGAGCATCACCGACAGCGCGGGCCATACGACCAGCTACAACTTCACCGGATCCGTCATCCCCGCGTGGACGGATCTGCGCTTCGCGTTCACGATGTCCGAGGTGCGGCGCACGTCGACGGTGACGGATGCGAACGGCGCGCACAGCACCAAGACCGTCACGTACAAGTACAGCAACGACATCAATGCCAACCTGACTGAAGTCACTGACATGAGCGGAAACAAGATCCGCTTTGAGTACGGCAGCGACGATCCGGGCGATCCGTACAACCAGCCGGGCTTCTTCGGGCCGGGCTTTGGCACGCACTACGCGATTTACGACCAGCCCTCGCGCCGCATCATGGACTACGGCGAAGGGCGGTTGAATCTCGCCACCGATTACCGCTACGACACGACGTTCAACAAGCTGAAGCAGCAGATCGATGCCGCCGGGATCATCACCGAGTACACGCTCGATGAGCACGGCAACCGCATTGAGGAGATTGCGGCGAAGAACACGAGCGCGCAGACCACCACGCACTACGACTACGACCGCGATAAGAGCACCGACGGGGTGCAGGCGGACGGGTTCCTCTATGGAACGACCGATCCCGATGGGCGCCAGACGCAGTACCTGCCGGACGTGTATGGCAACGTCGCGTACACGATCGTGAAGGCGGGGCCAGGCGAGGATCTGACGCCACTAGATAACGTCAAGCATTACGTCAACATCCAGACATCGGACAAGGATCTCGTCAGCTACCGAGAAGCCGACATCATGGGGCGGACGAAGGCGCAGTATGACGGTCGCGGCGTCTCCGCGGTGCTGGGCACGAAGAACGTCTACGACAACTGGGACCGCGTGACAGATGTGCAGTATCCGGCGGTGCCGCGGCCGAGCGACAACCAGCTCGTCCGGCCGACGACGCACACGGATTACGACTTCAACTCGAATCCGATTGAGCAATCCGACCAGAATGGGCACGTGACGATCACGCAGTACGATGCGTTCAACCGGCCGACACTGACGCGGCGGCGGATGCTGTCGGATGCGGCGGATGACGCATCCGATCTCGTGACGCATCGCACCTACGATCACGTCGGCAACCTTACCACCGAAACGGACGCAAAGGGGAACGTCACCACGCACCGCTATGACGAGCTGCTGCGGGAGATCGAGACGGATCTTCCGCCGGTAAGCGTGTTTGCGGATGCGGCGTCAACGGATGTCGATCCGCCTGCGGGGTCGCAGAAGCAGTACACGGTGCTGCGATATTACGGCGAGAATTCCGGCTCCGGCGCGTTCACGCTCGGCGGGTTCAATCCAACGCGCATCGTGTCCGGCGGCAAAAATGGCGCCGGCGGAGGCTTCGCAACCGATAGCGTGTTCGATTCTGCTTATCGGCAGGTGCGCACCGTGCAGCGCCGCGATGACGGGGCGGGCGTACAGTCGATCGATCCCGCGCGGCTGGCGGCGTTCAACCTTCCCGCGGAGCCTGAGACGATCACGCGGTACAATGTTGCCGGCAAGCCCATTGCGGTGACGATCAAGAACGAGCAGGGGGGCGTTGCCGCGGATCGAACCAGCTACACATTCTACGATGAGCTGGGGCGCGTGACCGCGTCCGTGATCGACATGGACGGCAACGGCATCAGCGTCGATCCGGCTGAGCATTACCTCGAGAGCGGCGCGCCGCTTGTGCTGAATGATGAGGCCATCGTCACACGAACGGAGTACGACGACGCCGGGCACACGGTTGCGGCGGTCGATGGAAACGGGAGCAAGACGACGACGGATTACGACAGCGCCGGCCGCGCGATCAAGACCCATCTTCCATCTGTCCAGGGCAGCTTCTTCGCGCTAAACCTTCCCAACATCAGCGGCAGCGCGCTCATCACCGAAACCGTCTATGATGCCGCGTCAAATCCGATCCGCTCGAGAGACGCAAACGGCACCTGGACGCAGACACAATACGATGCACTCAATCGGCCCGTGCGCACGATCGTCGATCGCAATCGCGATAACACGTTTGATCCAACACAGGGGCCCACCGCAGCGGTGGCGGATGTGGCCAGCTTCACCGGGTACGATCTGGCGGGCAACAAGATTTACAGTATCGATCCCAACGGCAATCGCACTGACACGCACTTCGACTTCAACAATCGCGCTGACAGCGTGCAGGGAGCGGCGGTGAAAGATGCGCTGGCCGGCGATGCGATGGTTCGGCCGACGACGGTCACACACTACGACCGCAATGGAAATGTGGTTGAGATCATCGCGCCGCACGGCAGCAACGATCCCGCGATCGTCACACAGACGGAATACGATCAGCTCAACCGGCCTTGGAAAGTAAAGGCCAACAGCAGCGGCGCGCGATCGACCGAGCCGGTTGTGACGGAGACGCGTTACGACTCGCGCGGCAACAAGCTCGCGGTGGTGCTGTTCAACAAGGTGGGAGATGTCGCGCAGCCGCAGGTGACGACATACACGTATGATGCCTTCGGCCGGCAGACGAGCGAGACGCTGCCGAGCGTGGGTGATGGGCACGTTCGCACGACGACGACGACGTATGACCGCGCGGGCGAGCCGATTCGGGTTGTCGATCCGAAGGGGCAGCGGGTTGAGACGACGTACGATCGCGCGGGACGGACGGTCGAGACGGCCTTCTACACGGCTGTGGGGAACGACCTGGAGGAATCCCGCGTCAGCACGTACGACCGCAACGGCAACCTGCTGTCGCGCACGGACAAGAACGGCACGAGCTCGTACACGTACGACGCACTGAACCGCCAGATCACCGAATCACGCAACACCCCTGGCCCCGACGGACACTACACGATCAACAACTTCTACGACGGCGTAAGCAATCGCACAAAGGTGGAGTATCCGAACCAGCAGGGCAATCCCGGCACCGGCCGGCTCATCGTCAGCACGTACGACGGCGCCAACCGCGTCACCAGCATCGGCGATAACTCCGGCGGCGGCGTGCTGCGGACGACTACCTTCGGCTACGACGCGGCGGGCAACCGTCTGTGGCAGGTGACGCCGCAGGATCTGATGACGTCGGCCACTTTTGATGCGCTCAACCGCGTGATCACGCTCGGCTCGTCGATGAACGCGGGGAACAACGACAACTTCTATTACATCACCTACCACTACGACCTGGCGGGGCAGCGGCGAAGCGCGGACGAGCTGCTGCGTGCTCATGCCAACCGGCACATCGTGTGGGACTACGATGCGCTGGATCGGCTGACGAGCGAGTCGTGGACGTGCAGCGGGGAGATGGATTTCGATCAGACGGATCAGACCCGCAGCTACACCTACGACCTGGCGGGCAACCGGCTGACGCAGACGATCGACACCACGCCCACCGGCGGCGATGTCGTCACGACGAGCTACACGTACGATGCGCTCAACGAGCTGAAGAGCAGCGTGACCGGCAATGTCACGACGAGCTACAAGTACGACATCAATGGCAACCGCAGCGAGAAGAACGGTGCCGAGGGTGTGCTCGACTACCTCTACGACACCTCGGATCGCCTGATCAAGGTCAGACGCGGTGCCAACACGATCTTCACCGCCAGCTACGACGCCCGCACCCGCCGGCTGAGCAAGATCGAAGGCGGGACGACGACGCTGTTCCGCTACGACGGCGGCACCA
>DASVUC010000061.1:0-35620 GCA_036387255.1 Tepidisphaeraceae bacterium
CTGGTTCTCGGCTGAAATCTCCACTGTCGGGAAAGCGCCGGGTCGCCCCGCTTCGAAGTCAGCCAGGAGTTGCTTGACGTCCGGATGATACTGCTCGCGCGTCGTGGTGATGACGTCTTTGCCGCCGATACGGAGATTCACTTGGTAGTCATGATTGGTCAGTTCCACTTCGACAGCGCCGGAGGTGGAGACGGCTGTTTCGCCGATGGTTGTCGGTGCCCCGCCGCGGGTGGAGCGGGTCATTGTCGCACGGCCGTTCGTGATCTGGACTGTAAACACGTCGGGGCCCTTGCTCATGGCGAGACGCAACGGCCCGTCACCCGCGCGGCGTTCGTAGAAAAAGCTCAGCTTCAGATCGGAAACCGGATTTGGCGGCACGGAGGGGCCTTCGATGTCGTAGACCAGGTAATCGGTGAACGCTTGCGTGGGGTTGGCGTTGGGATCGAATTTGATCGTCGATTTTCCGGAGAGGTTATCGAAGGCGAAGAACCGCTGCTGCTTGCGCGTGTTGGCGACATCGGTGGGTGTCGCGCCTTTGGCCGGGCCGCTCCAACCCGAACCTTCCGTCACCGTCCAAGGCTGTCGCCACGGGTCCATCCGCGCCAGCCCGAGTGGGAAGTAGTCGTTGTTGTAGATGTTCCGCCACAGCGATTCCTGCACATACCGCGGCTTGGCCTGAATCTGGTACTGCGTCAGGTCCTGGCCCTCTTTGCCGATGTAGATATCGCCGTCGAGGATGACCACAGACTCGTTGGGATTGCCGATCAATCGCTTGATGTAGTTCTGCTGGTATGCAGGAACATCATCCGGGCTCTTGAAGACCACCACATCCCAGCGCCGGGGCTGCTGGAAGAGGTAGAGGTATTTCAGCACGAGAATTCGATCGCCGTAGTTGACCTCAGGATTGGTCGTGTCTGGCGTGGGAATCTGATAGGCGCAGTTGGGGCAGCGAACATCGTACACCTTGTTCACCAGGACGATTCGCTCCTGCCCCATGTAGCGCTCGCGGCGCTGCTCCGGGCCGGCGTGAGACGGAATCGTAATGTCATCCCCCTGCCCCTGACGCGCGCTGTAATTGACCTCAAAGCGATACCCGCAGTCCGGGCAGCGGAAGCGCATGTGGGCGCCCATGAGCGTGGTAGCCATCGAGCCGGTGGGAATGACAAACGCTTCGACAACGAACGCGCGGAAGATGAACGCGAGGATGAAGGCGATCAGGATGGACTCGATGGTCTCCTTGACGCTGCTCTCTCGATGCGGCGCGGTCTCGGTCGCCGTTGCCTGCGCCCCCTGCGCGCCCGCGGCAGCAGGCGCGGGCGTCGCGGCGGGCGCGGAAGCCGCGGAACGTACGGAGGTCTCATCCATGGGCGCTATGTTAGGCGAATCGGAGGTGATCGTGAAGGCTGCGAGGGATCATCGGTCGCTGGCGCTGGCGACTTGCTCGCGCATGCGACCGCTGCAACCCGAGCGGCCGCTGGAGGCGCGCAGGTGATCGCGTAGCGTATTAAGCGTCTCAAGCGAGGGCGAATGCTCATCCGCGCCGGCGACCAGACAATACAGCCCCGGCCCTTGCTTGAATCCCGAGAGCGGCGCGTTGCGGCTCTTCTGCGCGTACTGCGATCCATCCGGCGCGTTGGGCAGCGCGCTTGCCGGGAGGGAAAGCAGCGAGACGAGCTGATCTCCGTGGGCGTAGAGGACGTACGCCGCCTGAAACTTTCCGACGCTGCAAACGCCCGCGCCGCGATTGTGCCAATCCGCGTCGAGGTCCGCCGGCGCCAAGACGGCAAACCCTACCTGCTGCGCAAGCTTCTGCTTCACGTGCTGGATTTCCGACGCGGCAATGGTGGTGGGGTCTTTGCGAGCCGCATTGGTGGCATGAACCTGTACCATGGCCTCGGCAAAGCTGGCGGGGAGGACGGCGTTGTAGCTGATAATCGTGGCACGCGATGGAAAGTAGTTCTCCTGAACCTGATACGCGACGAACCCGAGAGCGAGCAGGGCAATGGACGCGGCAAGCAGGTTCCGGCGATGCCGTTTGAAGAACCCACTCTTTGCGGCAATTGCTCCACCGTCCGCCGACATTTGGGCGGCGATCCGCTGGCGCAGCGTCTCCGGCGCCCGCTCATCGCCGGCCACGCGCTTGATCGCGGCCTTCAACGCGGGATCATCAAATGGAGCTTCTTGGTTTTGACTCATGGCTGGCCCCCGGGACACCCCCCGTACGTCCGGGGGCTGCCGGGCTCCTGTTCTGCTGTCTGTGCACGGGAATAATGCCCGGCTGCTTCCCGGCGCTGGCGCTCCCGACGGAAAACCGGCGACGTGATCGAACTATTCCCTGATCATCCCTTCACGCAAAGCAAACTCCCGCAACTGGTCCGACAACTGCTGCCGAGCCCGGTATAGGCGGCTCATGACGGTGCCGATGGGGATTCCGACCGTTTCGGCGATCTCCTTGTAGCTCAATTCATCGACCGCCCAGAGCATCAGCACCACTTGATACTCTGGCGCAAGTGCTGCTAGGGCCCGCTTCAACTGCTGATCCATCCCTTCCAGCGAGTAGGCAAAAGGTGAGGCTGCGGCTTCCTCAGGCGCGGGAGTGGATTCCAGATGTCGTTCATCGATTAAGCCCGGTTGACGGCCCTCGCGCTGCGCCCGGCTGAGATGGGCATTGTGAAGAATTCGCACCAACCACGGGCGGATGCCGTAGGACTCCAGCGAGAACGATTCCCACGCGCGGATTGCCCGCGCGTAGGTCTCCTGAACCAGGTCTTCCGCAGCAGCCTGATTTTGTGTGAGTTTACGGGCGAGCCGGTAGAGTGAGTCGAGTTGCTCGAGCGCCAGCGTTTCAAACTGTTGGCGGGTGAGTTTCAGCTTGGCACCTGCACGCGAGCCGCAAATTTAGGTGACGCCGAGCCCAAGTGGCGGATATAGTAAGGTCGCAGCCGACCAAACGCGAATACATCAGGATGGAGTGCTATGGAGTTTCTGACCGGGCTGTCTCATTGGTTGACCGGCGGTGACCGGCAATACATGCGCCTTTACGGGTGCATGAAAGGTGACACCACGTGGATCGCCATCACGGTAGGGCTCGATTTCATCATAGCGGCTGGATATGTGATCATCGCGCTGCACTGGTGGAAGAACCAGCGCAGCCTGCCGGATGTTCCCGCCAAGCGCGCGCTTAGCCGCATGCGCAACATTTTCATCTTCTGCGGCTTGTGCGGCTACATCTTCATCCCCGTGAAGATGGTGTGGCCGGCGTGGCGCCTGTACGACGTCTTCATGTGCGTGCTGGGTTATTACACCTGGCGTTATGCACTCAACACGCGCGAGCTCAAAGTGATCTACGGCGAGATCGGCCGATCGACGCGCCTTGCCGCCGACCTGGCGGAATCCCAGCGCCAGACACAGGAGAAGAGCTTCTTCCTCAACGCGATCAGTCATGACCTGCGCACGCCCCTCAACGGTCTGATGCTCCAGGCGAGCCTCGCCGAGGTTGGACTGGAAAGCAACGACCCGGACGTTCTGCGTCAGGCGATCAAGGAGATCAAGGGTTCGGCCAACTCCGCGGCGCGCATGCTGGATAACCTGCTGAACTACGCGCACATGGAATCAACCGAGGACCAGGACACGACTGAACGGCTGCGGCTTTCAGAACTTGTCGCCTCTGTGCTGGAACAGCATCGGACCGGGGCCGGCAGAAAGGGCCTCTCGCTCTCGTCTCAGATCCCCCCTGACCTGCTAGTCTGCTGCAACCGCGGAAAATTGGAACGTATTCTGAATAATCTGGTCGATAACGGGATCAAGTACACCAAGCAGGGTGGCGTGCGTCTGGAGGCTGATACGAATGGCAAAGGGATCGAGCTGCACGTTATCGACACCGGCATCGGGATCGCGCAGGAGCACTGTGAGCACCTGTTCAAGGAGTTCTACCAGATTGGCAACGAGGCGCGCGATCACTCCAAAGGCTATGGGCTCGGGCTGGCGATTGCCCGGCGACTGGCCGGCCAACTGGGAGGAGACCTGGCCGTGGAAAGCGCCCTTGGGCGCGGGAGCCGATTCACCGTCTCCATCCCAGCCTGCGTCGTCCCAGCCGAAAGAGAAGAATCCATCGGAGCCCCAGCTCTCGCCGTCGGGAGTTAAATGCCGGGTGCTGGTCGTTGAAGACGATCGCGTTACCTCGCAGGCGCTGAGGATCCTGCTTTCCCGGCAGAACTGCGAGGTGACGCTCGCCGAGACAGTCTCAGCGGCGCGAGCAGTGCTGCGGGAGTCGCAGCCGGACTACTTGATCCTGGATTTGATGCTCCCTGACGGCGACGGCGGGGAAATTCTCCGCGAACTGCGACTGACCAGCAGCACCGTCAAAGTCATCGTGACCACCGCGATCAACGATCAGCAGCGCATGGCGGATGTGAAAGCGATGAACCCGCACAAGTTCGTGCGCAAGCCGTTTGATGTGGTTGATTTGCTCAAGGCCATGGGGATCATGTGAGACGCGCACCGGGCGGGCTGGAGCCGGCGAAATCACGTCGCTGGTAAGCAAGCAAGAGCCCTCACCCTGCCCTGTCCCGAAGTACCGGGAGAGGGAAAACCTGCGGCGCTTTTTCATCCGGGCTAAACGATGGCAACAGTACTGGTCACCGGGGCGGCGGGATTTGTGGGGTCTCGGCTTTCGAAGGTTCTCCTGGATCGCGGCGACCGCGTCATCGGGCTGGATAACCTCAACGACTACTATCCGCACGTCCACAAGGATCGCCACCTCGCGGACCTGACGCCGCAGAAAAACTTTCTCTTTGTTGAAGCGGATCTGCGCGATGGGGAGAAGCTCAAGCAGCTCTTTAAAGAGCATCGGCCGACGGCGGTCGCGCATCTCGCCGCGATGGCTGCCGTGCGATACTCCGTGCAGCATCCGCTCATCTACGGCGAAGTGAACGTGCAGGGGTCGATGAACCTGATGGACGCCGCGCGACAGAACGGGAACCCGGCGATGGTGCTCGCATCAACCGGATCGCTGTACGGTGCGGACACGCCGGTTCCTTTTGTTGAGACGGCGGCGGCGGCGCATCCGCTGGCGCCTTATCCCGCGAGCAAGCGCTCCATGGAGCTGTTCGCGCACGCGTTCCATCACCTTTACAAAACGCCGATCACTGTCGTGCGATTCTTTAACGTCTATGGCCCGCACGGCCGGCCGGACATGATGCCCTGGCAGTGGACCGAGATGATCCTGCGCGGAGAAACGCTCAAGCTCTACGCCAACGGCGATTTGAAGCGCGACTGGACCTACATCGACGACATTGTCGCCGGGTTCCTCGCGGCGATGGAGAAGCGATTCCCGTTTGAGATTATCAACCTCGGCTGCGGCAACCCCGTCGCCAACATCGACTTCGTGCGCACGCTTGAGAAGATCCTCAACAAGACCGCCAGGATCGAGGACGCCCCCTGCCCCGCGTCCGAGCCGCCCATCACCTTTGCGGACATCACGAAGGCGCGGGAGCTGCTGAATTACAACCCTAAAGTGAACGTCGAGGAAGGTCTGCGGCGGTTTATCGCATGGGCGCGGGAATCCGGCGCGATCAAGTTCTGAACTTCAGGCGGTAGCCGCCGCCAGCACCTCATCCACCGAAACCTTCTCCAGCGTCTCGCGGCTGACAAGCTTCACTTTCGGCCCCAGCGGCTTCCACACAACAGGATTCGTAGCGCCGAAAATTGCGACCGTCTTTACGCCGATCATCCCGGCAAGATGTGCCGGCCCGCTGTCGTTGCCAACGAAAATAGAACTGTGGCGAAGCTCGTTGAAGAGCTGCACGTAACTCTGGGGGCGCGTGATCTCGGCGGAGCTCTCCAGCTGTTTCACGTCGTCGTCAGAAAGACGCTCCGCTTCAACTTCGCCGAGCAGTACGCGCACCGCGAGTTTCTTCCGCTTCAGCTTGTCAATGAGCTTAACGAAATGCGCCAGCGGCCAGCGCTTGTGCTCTCCCCCACTGCCGGGATGGATGAGAATATCCCCCGAATCGCTGCGCGCCGAGCCGATGCCGCGCGTGGAAATGGAGCGGATCATCTGCTCGACCCCCGCGCGAACCGCGGGGAGAAACGCAAGCTGATCGAGGAGAAACTGCGTCGTATGCTGCGCGTAATCTTCGCCTGGCCGAGGCTTGAGCGAGATCACCTGGGCGTCGTCGCCGGCGACGCGCTTCAGATTTCCCTGCGTCTTCCCCTGTTCATCCGAAATGAAAGAGTAGACCGCGTGAGAGCCTGCGAGCAGCCGTTGCACCTGCTGCGTAACCTCTGCCGCGCTTGAGAACAGCGTGTGCCATCCCGCTTCGATGTCGGCTGACTCCACCCGCAGCGCCGCTTCTGCGAGGTGCCCCTTGCTCGCGTGGGTGACGACGATGATCCGGCTTTGCGGATGAATCCGCGAGAGCGCCATCACCAGCGGCCAGGTGAGCACAAAGTCACCCAATGCGCCGGCATGCAGGATCAAACAGTTGCGCCGGAGGGCGGAAAGCATCTGGCAACAGTATAGCGTCAACTGCCAGCAGGCGCGGGAACGTTTGAACCTGACCCTGCGCACCAGCAAGAGGCGGGCCTGCCTGGGGCTAAGTGAACTGCCACTCCGGCTCATCGGACGAGTTGAAGTAGACGGCAGGAACGGGAACGTTCAGCAGCCGCAAGTAGACGCAGAGCTGGGCGCGATGGTGGATCAGGTGCGACAGGCACCACACGCGCAAGATCAACGCGCGGGGCTGCGTGGCCAGAACCTTCTCCCCCATCCGGCAAGTCCAAGGCCGTGCCAGTGCTGCATCATCCAGCGCCTCAATCGCTTCTCGCACCGCTGCCGACTTCTGATCAAATGCCTGCAACAGCGCCGCGCGCGACGACGCCGATTTCGCCATCGGCGGAATCGTCGTCAAATCAAGATCATCCTTTTGAATCGTGTCCAGGCTCCACGTGAGCAGATTCACCACGTGCTGCGCCAGATGACCAAGCGGCATCGACTTCTCGTGCACCTTCCAATCAAAACGATCTTCAGGAAGACGCTCGAGAACTTTCCGCGTCACAGAGAGCTCCCGATCTAAATCGCCAAACGCCAGCGCACGGAGCGAGGAAGCTGTGGTGTTCATATCGCATATACCGCGCCGGGCAGGGCCTACATTGCTAGCTGATATTGCCTTGCGTTGCTGCTCCAAAACCTGTGAAAGAAGCGCTAAGATGCCGCCAATGACCTATCCGGATTTCAATCGATATCAACCCGTTGGAGGTAATGCACCTTTTCAGCCCCGGTCCTACGCGCGCCGCGCCGGCACACTGCTGATGATCCTGGGCATTCTGATGGCGTCGTTCGGCCTGTGCAATGCGGTGACGGCGGCGCGGGTTTCACCCGAGCAGATGCTCGCGGAGCAGGCGAAGCTGCTGCCGCCCGATCAGCCCATGCCGCTGACGCCCGAGCAGTTCCGCATGCTGGCGGTGGTGATGGCGGTGGCGATCGTGATCGCCGGGTTGGTGCTGCTGGGGCTGTCGATCCTCGTGCGCGACGGACATCGCGGCGGGACCGTTGCGGCGACCGTTTGCATCGGCGGCCTGCTGGCGCTGCTCGTGCTGGTTTTGCTGATGACGCTCATCGCAACCACGGTCGCCCCTGCGTTCGCGGCATTTCTTTGCATGCTGCTCGTTCCTGCCTCGATCATGGGGCTTCAATTCTGGTGGCTCGTGCAGGCGCTGCGAAATGGATCACCTGCTCCAGGCGCGGCCGCGCATTACGCTCAATACTGGCAGTATTACCAGCAACAGCAGCAGTCGCCGTCGCAAGGGCCGTACACACCTCCCCCGCCGCCTCCGACGATCTGATTACCCAAGCGAGAGAGTTCGACCGCCAAAGTAATCCTGCTTCATCGCCTTCTTCGCGAGTTGCAAGGTCTCTTCGGCGACGGCATTCGCGCGCTTCGTCCCCTCCCGCAGCACATCGATGACATCATCCGGGCGCTGCTCGTACTGCTTCCGGCGATCGCGGATGGGCGCGATGATCTCATTCAGCACGCGCGCCAGCTCTTTCTTCATCGTGACGTCGCCGACTTTTCCCTGGCGATAGAGATCTTCGTTTTCCTTCACCCAATCCTGATTGGGGTTAAAGATTTCATGGAAAATCCAGAGCGGGTTGTTCTCGACCGTTCCCGGATCGGTCGCGCGCAGGCGCTTCGGATCGGTGTACATGCTCATCACCTTCTGCTGGACGGTTTTTTCATCGTCTGAGAGGAAGATGGCGTTGTTGAGCGACTTGCTCATCTTCAGCAGGTTGCCGTCGGGACCGGGGGCGCCGATGCCGCAAAGGCGTTTAACACGGCCGAGCTTGGGCTGGATGACCGGAAACACGCCGCCGGCCTTGATGTAGTCTCTGTCTTCGGTGTGAGGATCCACGCCGCAGTACATCTGGTCGAACCGCCGCGCCACCTCGCGCGACAGCTCCAGGTGGGGAAGCTGATCCTCACCCACCGGCACCAGCTCCGGACGAAACGCAAGAATATCCGCACACTGCCCCACCGCGTAAAGCGGAAAGCCGAACGGATAATTCTCCCCCAGCTCCTTGTCGCGAATCTCATCCTTCAGCGTCGGATTGCGCATCACGCGGTTGAACGGGATGAGCATCGAGAAGAAGAACGTCAGCTCATCAATCGCCGGCACTTCCGACTGGATGAACATCGTGCTCTTGTTGGGATCGATGCCTGCTGCGAGGTAGTCGGTGGCGATCTCGATCACAGACTGGCGAATCTCGTCTGCCCGATCCGCGCGAGTCGTGAAAGCGTGCTTGTTGGCGATGATGAAGTAGCAGTCGTACTCGTCCTGAAGCGCGAGGCGATTCTCGACCGAGCCGACGTAATGGCCAAGGTGGAGCTTTCCCGTGGGCGTATCGCCGGTGAGGATGCGCTTCTTCGGTTCGGGCATCACTTCTTCCCCTTCTCGGCTTGCTTGCGGAGGTCTTCGGCTTTGCTCTGGATGTCGGCAAGCCATTTGCCCAGACCCGATTTGGGCGCATCCGGCACCGGCTTGCGTCGCACCGCGCCGCTGCCGCCTTCGTCATCGCGGCGCTTCTTCATGCTGCGCGGCGCATCCACGATCACGCGCCCCTCTTTCTCTTCTTCCTCGCGCTGCTTGATGTGATCGCGGATGATTTTGCTTTCGATAATGCCCAGACCCATGCTGGTGACGTAGTAGAGATTGAGCCCGCTCGGCATCGAGTAGAACATCAGCGGGAAGACCAATGTCATCCACTTCATCATCTTCTGCTGCTGCTCGGCTTCGGGCGTGGTCGCCGGGGGCTGCGGCATGTACTTCTGGTTCATCCACGTCACCACGATCATCAGCAGCGGCAGCAGGTTGATCGCGTAGAGATGCCAGCCGAAAACCAGCAGCGGAATCGGCTGCGAGAACTTGATGAGCTGATCCGGCTTGGCCAGATCGTGGATCCACGTCATCCCGTAGAGAAACGGCGCCTGGCGCAGTTCGAAGGTGCTTTGCAGCGCGCTCCACAGCGCAATCCAGATCGGCATCTGGAGGAACATCGGCAAGCAGCCCAGCACCGGCGTGAAGCCCTGCTCCTTGTACAGCTGCATCATTGCCTTATTCAGCTCGTCCTTGTTGTCGCCGTGCTTCTTCTTGAGCCGCTCCACCTCCGGACCCATCTTCCCCATCTTCATCATCGAGATCTGCGAGCGCTTGGTGATCGGGTGCAGCAGTGCGCGAACGAGCAGCACCAGCGCGATGATCGACAGGCCCCAGTCGCGGAAGATGATGTGGAAGAAGCCCAGCACGCCCACGAGCACGTTGATCAGCTTCGTCGAAGTGCACCAGGCGCACGCGCCGCTGGCGACCACCAGCGCCTCGTTGTACATCCGTGGAAAGCTGGCGTAGTACGTGTCGTTCAGCAGTGAGCGCTGCTTGGGCCCGAAGAAGATGTTGGCGCGATGGTCGACGAGGGCGTTGGGCGCGAGCGAGACGGGTTCGGTCTCAAACATTAAGCGCACCTGCCGCTCGTGCGGCTCAGCAGCAGGGTTCACCGCTTCCGCCGTCACCTTCTGAATGTGCTTCGGCGAAGGATTCTTCTCGTCCAGGGGCAGCGGGCGGACGATGCTCTCGAAGTAAATGCTCTCCACGCCCACCCACAGCAGCGGTAGCTTGCCGCTCGTGGTCATGTCCATCGTGGTGGTCTTGGCATCAAAGCTCTCCACCGGATGAGCGACAGCGGAGACGTAGTTGTCGTCGTTGTAGCCCCCCAGCACCTGGAGATCGAGCCCACGCTCGATTTCGCGCGGCGGTGTGGTTGGGCCGTTGTAGACAAGCTTCACCGTCATCGGCTGCGGTGTCAGGTTCTGAACAGTCTGGGAGAAATTCTGGTCGTACCCCTTGCTCGGCGAGGTGGCCGGCACAACAGAGTAGTTCCGGACAATGCGAAGCACCGGCTTGTCTGCGCCGGCAGCGCTGAGCTCCAGCGCCAGCGCGACCGCGTCGTCACGTTGCTCCGTCACGCGCCAGACCGCCCCGCTTACGTCCACCGGCGTCCCGTTGATGATCACCGTCCGCAGCGCCATCGAATACGTGGCGGCGTTGTCGCGGTCGTAGGGGCCCTGAAACTGATACTGCCCTTTGCCTTCGCTGTTCTTGAACGACTTGAGGATGACGCTGTCGATCGCCCCGCCGCGCGTCGTGACGTTCAGTTGCGTGATGAACTTCGGATCCTGACCGATCGAAACAACGGAAGGCGCGGTCGTCGGTGCGACTGGACTGAACGCCGCGGCAGACATCGTCGGAGCGGTGGCATTCGGTGCCGTCGTCACGCCTTGTGCGGCAGCGCCTTGCGTCGCAGCAAATTGTGTCGCAGGCGCCGTCGTCGTCACCTGTGCTACAGGCTGCGTGGTTGCCGCATTGTCGGCGTTCCGCTGCGAAGGCCCGTAGATTTTGAACATCGCAAACTGCCAGCCAAAGATGATCACCAGCGCCAGCGACATGGTGAGGATCAGGCGTTTTGTTTCCATCGGGGCGTTGGCCATGGGTTCTCAGGTAGGCTTTCAGTAGGTGCCGGATCAGCGGCCGTCCAGCAGGCGGGTGCCGAGGAAGTTGTCCAGTTCCTCGATCGCGGCGACTTTCTTCACCGTCGTGTCCACATCATACGGCAGGCGGATGAATTCGATCTTGTTCTCGTTGACGATCACAAAGCTCGAGCGGGGATCGCGATCGCGCGGCTGACCGACCGAGCCCACATTGATGACCGCCTTTTCATCCGTGATATCAAACTTGTAATCAAGCTCGTCGGGGCTATAAAAATCCGGCCCTTCTAGAAACACGCCGGGGACATGGGTGTGACCGACGAAGCATAAACGATCGAACCGCTCGAAGATCGAGACGAACTTCCCCGGGTTCGTGTAAATGTCGTCCGGGAAAATGTATTCGTTGATCGGCCGCCGCGGCGAAGCGTGGACCGCCACAAAATCGTTGGTCTTGATCCGCGCGGGTAGCGCCCCCAGATGCCTCCACCGGTCCGCCCGCCGCGCCGGATCCGGATCTTCTTCAAACTGTTTCCGCGTCCAGTAGCAAGCGCTTTCCGCCCCGCTGTTGAAGTTGAACGGCTCGTAGAACACCGCAAAGTCGTGGTTCCCCATCAGCGACGCCCGGCATCGCTGCCGCACCAGGTCCAGGCACTCCATGGGATTCGGCCCGTACCCCACCACATCACCCAAACAGATGATGTGCTGCACCCCCCGCCGCTCGATCTCCGCCAGAACCGAGGTGAAGGCTTCGAGATTGCCATGAATGTCGCTGACTACTGCGAACATAGAGAGCTTGGGATGGTAAAGGTGGTGGGGGAAAGCGTCAACGAAGAGCGGCAGGTTACAACTTCTTCAGCGTGTCGTCGTTTAAGCGGCCCCGCTTGCGGGTACCCACTTCTGGACAGGCCCGTCACGCGCTGATCATAAGCATCGGTTTGCACGACCGCCCCACCCGGTTACATTTCCCCGCACACTTTCAGGAAACTTCGCAGCATGTCGAATGGGAAAAGCGTAGGCGTAACGTTGCTCGGGTGCGGGACCGTGGGCGGAGGGGTGGTGAACATCCTCCTCCAGCAGCGCGAGATGCTGCGTAAGCGCACCGGCGTCGACTTCGAACTCCGCCACGTCGTCGTCCGCGCGAAGGAAGATTTTCCGAAGAACGCCGGCGAGCTGCCCATGACCACCGACGCCGGCGCGGCGATTAACGACCCCCGCACCGATGTCGTCATTGAACTCATCGGCGGCACCGGCGTCGCCTACACCTTCGTCCACCGCGCCCTCTCCGCCGGCAAACCCGTCATCACCGCCAACAAGGCGCTGCTCGCCACCAAGGGCCCCGAGCTCTTCCAGCTCGCCCGTCAGAAGAACACGTGCATTGCCTTCGAAGCCAGCGCCGGTGGCGGCATCCCGATCATCGACGCCCTCCAGCGCGGCCTCGTCGCCAACCGCGTCGATGCCCTCCTCGGCATCGTCAACGGCACCTGCAACTTCATTCTCTCCCAGATGTCGCAAAAAGGCTGGAGCTACGACCAGGCGCTCAAGGAAGCGCAGAACCAAGGCTTCGCCGAAGCCAACCCCACCATGGACGTCTCCGGCAAAGACTCCATGCAGAAGCTCGCCATCCTCGCCGGGCTTGCCTTCAACGTCCGCATCGATGAGAGCGACATCTATCTGGAAGGCATCGACAAGCTCGACGCAACAGATCTGAAGTACGCCGACGAGCTAGGCTACGTCGTCAAGCTTCTCGCCATCGCCGAGCGCGTCTTTGGCTCCGAAGATCGCATCTCCCTGCGCGTCCATCCCACGCTCGTCCACAAGAGCGACCTGCTCGCCCAGGTCTCTGGCTCATTCAACGCCATCAGCTTCTACGGCCACGCCCTCGGTCACGCCCTCTTCTACGGACGCGGCGCCGGGCGCATGCCGACCGCCAGCGCCGTCGTCTCCGATCTAATCGGCGTCGCGCTGGGCACCACAACCGCCCAGTTCAAGGCCCTCAACATGTTCATGGACCAGGTCAGCAAAGCCGGGGTGCTGCCCTTTGCTGAGCTCAAATCCCGCTATTACCTCAGGCTCAGCGCAAAGGACCAGCCGGGCGTGCTCGCCCAAGTGACCAAGGTGCTGGGCGATCAGAAAATCTCCATCGCCTCCTTCGTTCAGCACGAATCCACCGGCGGAAACGGCGATGTGCCGCTCGTCCTCACAACCCACCTCGCTCAGGAAGGGGCGGTGCAGCAGGCCCTTACGCAGATCAACAGCCTCCCCCCCATCACCGCCCCGGCGGTTTGCCTGCGCATGATTGACCAGCCTCAGGAATTTGCGCATGGCTGAGGCCGATTTTTCGCGTTGCGAAAACGATAGCGCCTTGTGGATGATTGAAGGGCAATGAGCATGCAGGGAGAAACGCTCAATACCGACTTACGCAAAGCGCGTCACAACATGCGCGGCCGACTCAACGCGCTCAAGCTCTGCATCTCCGCCCTCCCCACCTGCGACACACCCCAGGAAGCCGCCGAATTCCTCCTCAACATCGAGCAGGAGACCGACAAGCTCATTCGATCCCTGGATGAATACGAAGCGCTGCATGACGCCCACAACAACGAGAGCTAGCCCTCCGTGGCATGTCCCTCGCGCCCATGCGACATTCAAACACGCCTCGCTACGT
This sequence comes from Tepidisphaeraceae bacterium, assembly GCA_036387255.1. GTDB lineage: Bacteria > Planctomycetota > Phycisphaerae > Tepidisphaerales > Tepidisphaeraceae > DASVUC01. The sequence goes on from DASVUC010000061.1 coordinate 13,699, forward strand.
CAGCGACCAGTACTTCATTGCATGCTCTAACTTCTCCTCAAGTGGCTTTGCCCCATCAAGCCAGGAGACGTTCAGAAATCGTCGAAACCATTTCATCTGCCTTCGCGCCAACTGCCGAGTCGCAATCTTGATCTGCTCCGTCGCCTCTTCCAGCGACATCTTCCCGTGTAAATGCTGGAGGATCTCCTGATAGCCAGTGGCCTCGGCCGCTGTCTTCGACAATTCCGCGTATTCCTTCAAAAGCTCCCGCGTCTCTTCAACCCACCCCGCCGCCATCATCGCCTTCACCCGCGCATTGATCCGACGATTCAGTTGCTCCCGCTCCCAGTCCAAGCCAATCCAAATCGCTTCATGCCGTAGATGATCACTCCCCCACTCGCGCTGAAGGGACGTGATTGGCTGCCCGGTCAGTTCATAAACCTCCAGCGCCCGAACCAGTCGCTTCGTGTCGTTCAAATGAATCCTCCCCGCCGCCGCCGGGTCAACGGTTTGAAGCTTCTGGTGAAGCTCTTCATTCGTCAGGGCGCGCAATCGATCGCGCAGCGCTGCGTCCGCCGACGGTCCTTCGAACATCCCCTCAAACAGCGCTTTGAAGTAAAGCGGCGTCCCTCCAGTCGCGATCAACGGCACTCCTTGACCTCGCGCGTCAGCGATCACCGCGTCTGCAACTTCAACAAAACGCGCGACCGTAAACGTCTCATTCGGCTCCACCAGATCAATCGCATGGTGTCGAACCTGGATTCGCTCCTGCGCACTTGGCTTCGCCGTCCCAATATCCATCCCCCGATAAACCTGCATTGAATCGACGCTTAAAATATGCGCACCGCACCGCTGCGCCAGCGCAAACGCCAGCTCGGATTTACCAGAAGCGGTAGGACCGAGAATCACCAGAATCGGCGGGACTGCCATCATTGCACCGGCTGCCAAATGTGCAGGAAAACGCTAGGGGCGATAATAAAGACAGAATACCTTAAGCCTATGACGCGGCTGCCCTTAGGCGCATCGAATGCTCCGGCACGGCCTTTGTTTCTATGCCTCCCGTCGCCTCGGCGCGGGCTGAGGCACATGCAGGTTAACCAGATCAATTACAGGAGGCCAACCATGGCACTGCCCACTCGAGTTGCACGCGGCAACTACAGCGATCCGTACGAATCCGTTCAGCGCGATTTCGACACCATGCTCAACCGGTTCTTCGGCAGCCGGGACTCTGACGGTGGCACCAGCTACCTCGCCCCCTACGGCGTCGATGTCCGCGAAGATCAGGATCACTTCTACGTCGAAGCCGAACTCCCCGGCTTCAACAAGGAAGACGTCGACATCACGCTCGAGAACCAGACGCTCACCATCACCGCGGAGCGCAAGTTCCACTCGAACGGGAACGGCAAGGAGCAGCACAAGGGCGATTACCTGCTCCGCGAGCGTCGCTACACCCGCTTCCAGCGCAGTTTCACGCTGCCGCCGACCGTCGATGAACAATCGGTCAACGCGAAGCTCAACGACGGCGTGCTCACCATCGTGCTGAACAAGCGCGAGGAGACCAAGCCGCGGAAGATCACCGTCGCATAACTTTTTCGCGTGGTCGATGATCAGCTTCAAAGCAGAAAGCCCCGGATCCTGTTCCGGGGCTTTTGGTTGCGCAGAGCTTTGGCGCGAGTCGCGGAATTACTTCGCCTGATTCGCCAGCCGGGCAATGAACTCCTTCATCGTCGGCGGAATCGGATTGATGACCGGCTTCATCCCCCGCCGAAACGAGATCTGCCGATCCTTCTCCAGGTAATAATAAACCTCAGTCGTCCGTGGCGGCTGACCCTTCGCCAGCTCCGGACTGTAATATCGCGGCGTCATGCTCGACTGATCCGACACCAAATCCGGCTTTCCAAACTGCGCCACCCGCTTGGCATATTCCGGATCCGTCGACGACGCGCAGGAGCACAACAGCAGCGACGCCAGCACGCACATTGAGATCGTCCGCATCATCGCAACCTCACGTTCTTCAGCGATAAGTCAGGTACTTCTGGCGCACCGCCTTGAAACGATTCAGATCCGCCTGCCAAACGTTCTGGATCTCCTTCGAATCCTTCGCATCACGAATCGCCTGCATCGCCTGCTTGTTCTGGAGCAGGTTCTCCACCTTGTCCAGTTGAAACTTGTCGCCGAACAGCTTGTGAAGCACCCACGCCATCGTCACGCCGCTGCGCGCCGGCTCATACGTTCTGCGATCCGTGACGATCACGTACACCCCCTCGCACCGCTCGCCCTTGAACTTGCTGGCGTTGGGCGTGAACTCCATCGGCACAAAGCGCAGCCCGGGAAGATCCGCCGCATTCAACTCCGCCGCCAGCTTCTTTCCATCGATCCAGGGCGCGCCGAAATATTCGAACGGTTGATCCGTCCCGCGCCCCACCGAAACGTTGGTGGCCTCGAGGAAGCAAACCGACAGGTACAGCGCTGCCTGCGTCAGGTTTCGCATGTTCGGCGACGGGTTGATCCACATCAGCCCTGTCTCATCAAACCACATCGCGCGCTGCCAGTTTTCAAGCTGAACCACCTGAAGATCGCAGTTGATCCCGTACTCTTTGTTGTAGAGCTGCGCCAGTTCCCCCATCGTCATGCCGTGCGCCACGGGCGTGGGTCCGTACGCGGTGAAGCCAAGATGTTCCTTGTCCGCGATCGGCCCATCAACAATCAGTCCTGTCGTCGGATTCGGCCGATCCAGCACCATGAACTTGATCTTGTGCTTGGCGGCCTCCTCCATGCACAGCCCCATCGTCGCGGTGTACGTGTAGTACCGCGCATCGACGTGCTGAATGTCGAACACCATCACATCCACGTCCTGAACCATCTGCGTCGTCGGCCGGCGCGTCTTGCCGTACAGGCTGTACACGTGCAGGCCCGTCGTCGGATCCTTCGTATCGCCGACCTTCTCATCGAGAAGACCGAACAGTCCGTGCTCCGGCGAGAACAGCTTCGTCACCTTCACGTTCTTCGCCCCCGCCAGCAGATCAACGGTGCGCTTCCCATCGCGGCTTCGGCCGGTCTGGTTGGTGATCAGCGCCACGCGTTTCCCCTCAAGCTGCCGGAAGTTGTCGCGCTGAAGCACATCAATCCCAGTCAGCACGTCCGCGGGCCGGCCATGCCCTTGCCGCCGCCCATCCGTGGCACGCGACATCGACGATGTCGAGCATCCGCAAGCAAGTACCAGGACCAATAACAGCCCGACGCTGTGCCGAAGTAACGTCTCACTCGTGCTGATCATCCAATGCTCCTGACGCTCGTGTTTAAGCGCGGCCGATGCTGAAGCCGCCCGACGTGCGGCAGCGTTGCCGCAACGTCGTGCTATCTATCCCAAAATCACAGAAACCAACAGCCCCACCGTGTGTCTAAATTTATCAGTACCGCTCTGCTCTGGCCGATCATACTACAATCACCAGGTAGACGTGCTGCTTTTACAACAGGAGTGTCAGTTGAAAGGGACTTACGCTTACGCGCTGGATCACGAGAACTTTCAAGGGGTTTTTCAGACGAGACAGCAAGCCGCCGAAGCGGGGTTCGCCCACGCTTTCCGGACAGGCCTCCCGATCAACGTGGTTTTCGTCGGACAGCGGGTGATCGGCGATCCGCAAGCCAACCTCCAGGCCTGGTCCATCATCAAGTCCATGCGCGAGCGAGCCCGCGGTGCGATGGGTGATGCCGCGGCAAACTATCTGTCCGGCGTAACGGCGCAGCAGGCGGAAGATCTCGATCGCGCTCTTGAAGCGACGATCCAGCGCTGGCTGACGAACTACAAGTTGGGCCCAACTTTCTTCAAGATTGAGGGGATCAGCGAGCATCCGATGCCGCTGATTGCGCAAGTGCATTCGGGCGACACCGACGAAGTGTATGACCTCGGCGACGCGGGTTACTGATCGGCTGATTTTTCTGAAGCAATCTGAATCAGCTCAACGGTCTCGCTGTCTGTCGGCGTGACGAGGAGAAAGCGCGCGTTAGTCTTGCCGCCCTCTTTTGCCTTGGCTTCTGTCAGCACTTTCCGAAGCGGCCCGACCGTCTGGACCACCTGCGCGCCGGCTACGTTGGTCTTGAAGGTCACAAGGGACTGTTTCTGACCGAACGGCGCCGCTGGCGAGTCAACCAGCCAAAGGGTGTAGTTTTGCTGGGGTTGAAGTCCGGTCACCGCCGCTTGCACGAGATCCAGCGCGCCCAGGTTGTTGACTGAGACACTCGCGTGCGCCTTTTTTGATGAGCCTTCGGGCGGCGCCAGCTTAAGATGGGCGGCCTTACCTGCATCTCCGAGAGGCTGGAGGTTCTGCGTGCCATCGCCGTGCGGTACGGCATTCGGCACGTAGACCAGCGCCTGCGGCTGCTGGCCGACGGGGATGGCCGCGACGATTTCATTCTTCAGCGTGTCAATGGCGATCACGGCGTCCTGGTTCTCCAGTCCGACGTAGACGCGGGTGCCGTCGCCGGAATTCCAGATGCCATGAGGCAGGTCACCAGTGGCGATCGTCGCGACCTCCTGCGGAGGTTCACCGCGGCGAAACACTTTCACCTGATTGGTGCCGCCGACGGTGACATAGGCATATTTGCCGTTGGCATTTTCCACGAGCGCGACGTGGTTGGAGATCGGCCCGGTCTTCAACGTGGCGGTGATGTGAAACGGCGGATTTGCGCTCATCACCTGCGTCATTCCAGAGTCCTTGAGGGTAAACCAGACTTCCTTCCCGTCGGAGCTGACCGCGAGGTTAGGCGAGAAGGGGCTTGCCTGCGGCACGCGCGCGACCACTTCGTAGCTCGCGGTATCCACCACATCCAGTTCCGGGGTGAAGCTTGACGGCACGAACGCGTACCTGCCGTCGGGGCGGAAGAGGACCATGCCGGGACCGTTTGCCGTCCTCACCCGCCGGACTTCTTTCATCTGCACTGGGTCGATGACAGAGAGGTAATCTTCACCACGCACCGTTGCCCAGAGCTGCTTTGCATCCGGTGTGAAGAACGCTTCGTGTGGTGAGCGACCAAGGTAGACGACGCCCTTCACGTGATTGGTGGCTGTTTCGATGAAGGTGACAGAGTTGGAACCGATCGAGATGACCGCGATGGTTCTGCCGTCGGCGGAGAATCCCATGCCATGCACCAACAACTGTCCGCGATATAGCGGGCTGAGCGCGCCGGGGACCGGGTCGCCAAGCCGGATGACGCCGAGGAGTTTGTTGGCGGCCGGATCGATGACGGAGACCGTGTTGGAAGTTTGATCGGCGGTGTAGACCCGATCGCGAGAAGAAACCGGGGTGGGTGCGGTTGTGGAAGTGGTCGTTGGCGCAGATCCCCCTGCCGCGCTGGCGCGCAGGACGTGCAGGCGCCGCTGCATGACCTCAATCTCCTGCGCCTGCGTAACGACAATCTCTTGCGCCAGCCTGCGGAGCGCCGGATCCTTTCCCTCCGCCAGATACGGCTTGGCCATGTCGATGGCGCCTTGGTGATGCGGGATCATCATGGCGGCGAAATCATGATCCGGATCGCCAGTCATGGGCGCGGCCATCATGTCGCGATCCATTTTCTCCATGCTCTGCATCATCGCGTGCGCGAAGGTTGCTCGTTTAGGATTATCCTTTTGCGCCAGAGGCGCTGCGCGATGAGTATCGCGCGTGGGCTGGCTGGTGCATCCGGACAGACTGAACGTGGAAAGAATGGTGATCGCCAGCAGGGTTGCTGGCTTGAGATGAACACTCACGGTCGCTCCGGGTTACCGAATGCCCCCGAGCATTGGGCGCACTTTCCTGCGCCGCGTCTACGCAAAAAGAGCGATGGTGCGGAAGGAGTAAGCGCTGTATCCCATTGGTTATAAGTCCAGCGGCGCAGCAGCCGGATTTAATCCAGCGCTTCCGGCTCGATCCCGATGTTCTTCTCCCCCGCCGCCTTCTTTTCTTTGTACTTCTTTAGCCAGGTCGCGAAGCTCTTCCCCGCCGCTGTATCTTTGCCGGTGAACTCCAGCCGGGCGATCTGACTGTACGAGATCCTCACCTTCTCCTGCCGATCCTTCGGATACAGCCGGACGAAGCACTCACCCAGCGTCTTTCCATCTGACCGCCGATCGAAGACATACCCTTCAACGCGCGATCCATCCTTCAACGTGATCGAGATGTCGCCGCGATAATCAAATGCCTTCTCCAGCGCCGAGCAAAGATCGTGATCGGTCGCAAGTTCCGGAATCCACCCCTCCAGGTTCTCATGCGCCACCCCCGGCGCCACGTCCAGCGACTCAGGATCGATCGGCATCGACTTCGTTTCCTGCGGCATCGACTTAAGCCCTCGTTGCTTCGCGCTCACGTTTTGCGTCGACATGCACCGTCACCTGCACCAGCGATGCCGGCGCGCTCTTTTCTTCAAGAGCTTCGAGCGCATCGGGATCTGCGTAGCCGGTGAAGAGGATGGAGCGAACGGTGGAGAGGAAGCCTTTGAACGAGCCGAAGGTGTCGTTGACAGCGCTCGCTTCGTAGCCGGAATGCACCATGCAGTTCGCGCACTTGGGGTTGCCGGATTCGGTCCCATACTTCTCCCAGGCCGTCGTCTGCATCAGTTCCGAAAAGCTCTCGGCGTACCCATCGCCCAGCAGATAGCACGGCTTCTGCCATCCAAAAATGTTGTACGTCGGCATCCCCCAGGGGGTACACGCGTAGTGCCGCTTGCCCATCAAGTATTCGAGAAACAGCGTGCTCTGATTGAACCGCCAATTCTTCTTGCGATTGCTCAGGATCTTATTGAACAGCCGCTTGGTTTTAGCCTTGCCGAGGAAGTGCTGCTGATCCGGGGCCTTGTCGTAGCTGTAGCCCGGCGAGAGCATCATGCCCTCCACGCCCAGTTCCATCATCTCATCAAAGAACAACCTCACGCTCTTGGCATCCGCCCCATCGAACAGCGTCGTGTTCGTCGTCACGCGGAAGCCGCGTTTCACCGCCTCGCGGATCCCCTCCACCGCCACCTCATACGTTCCTTCGCGACAGACGGCGAAGTCATGATGCTCTTTCTGCCCGTCCATATGGACCGAGAAGGTCAGGTACTTGCTCGGCGTGAACAGATCGAGCTTTTCTTTCAGCAGCAGCGCGTTCGTGCACAAGTAGATGTACTTCTTCCGCGCCACGAGCCCCTTGACGATCTCGCCGATCTGCGGATGCAGCAGCGGCTCGCCACCAGGGATCGAGACCATCGGCGCCCCGCAGTCGTCCACCGCCTGAAAACATTCCTCAGGGGTCAACTGCTTCTTCAGAATGTGCGCCGGATACTGAATCTTCCCGCACCCCGCGCAGGCGAGATTGCACCGAAAGAGCGGCTCGAGCATCAGCACCAGCGGATACTGCTTGCGCCCCGTCCAGCGCTGCTTGAGCACGTACGAGGCGACGGTCCACATCTGCGAAACAGGAACAGGCATCAATCTTCCTCTGCTGAGCCGAGTCAGGATAGAATAGCCGATCCGATCGAAAAGCGAAAACCGGCCATCTTCTGCGCGGTGGAATTCGAAGCCAAGGCGCTTCGCCGGTCGCTGCCGGCGGAGGTTACTGTGCAGACGGTTGGCATCAAGGCCGGGCGCCTCCCGCCATCTGTAGCGCCCGGCAGCATTGTCATCATGGCCGGTCTTGCGGGCGGGCTTGATCCCGCGCTTCAAGTCGGGGATGTCCTTATTGATCGATTATCGGACATCTTCCCGGAAGAACTTTCGTATCCACGGGCGGCAATCCACACATCGCTAGAAATCGTTCCCACGCCCGAGGCGCGCGCAAAGCTTTTCCAGGGAACGGGGGCACGGGCGGTGGACATGGAGAATGCGCGGGTGCGGGAGTTTGCCCGTGCGAACGGTGCGTCCTTCATCGGCATTCGCGCGATCAGTGATGGTGCAAGGGACACGCTTCTGCCCGCCATCGCACGACTGGTGGATGATGCAGGAAGCGTAAAGCCAATGACTCTCGCAAAAGAACTGCTTGCCCGCCCTGCTTTCGCCCATGATCTCATCAAGCTGCGCAAGAACTCGACCCTCGCCGCCCGAAACCTGGCGGAGGCAGTCCGCACGCTCGTGGCGGCGCTGGAGCGAGATCAGTCGTCGAAGTGATCCAGCACCGGGATGCTCACCCCCCGAGGCGTCGGCGGCGCGATCGGTCCTACGGGCGCCGGCACATCGGCCAGCTCGCGCACCATCGCGATCTCATCACATCCATCGCGCTTCGGGCACCGCACACAATCGCTCCACACCTTCAGCGGGAGCGAGTCCTTCTCGACAACAACAAACCCCAGCCGCTCGAAGAACGCCTGCTCATACGTCAGGCTCATGATCCGCCGAATCCCCAGCCGCCGCGCTTCATCCACGCACCACTGCACCAGTTTCTTACCAATGCCCCGCCCCTGAAACCCTTCGGCCACCGCGAGCGATCGCACTTCCGCCAGATCCGCCCAGATGATCGCCAGCGCCACCACGCCCACCACCTGATCATCCTCTTCATACACCGCATAATCGCGCAGCGTCTCATAGAGCTGGGCAAAGCTCTTGAAGAGCATCTTCCCCAGCTCTGCGTGCGAGTTGACGATCTCCTGCATCGCAGGCACGTCGTGAATGGTGGCGGTACGGATCATACGGATCGTTTATCGACAGAATGATAGCACACGTCGCAATTTGCGGTGTTTCCGGCGGGGAAGTTCCGTGCGGTTGATAGACGGTGACGCGACTAACGCGTTTCGAAAACAAAATCGATTTCAACTGAACCGTCGCGAGGCAGCGTGTTCACCCCCACGGCGGCTCGCGCATGCTGGCCTGATTCTCCGAAGATCTCCTTCAGCAATTCGCTGGCCGCATCCGCGACCTTGGGTTGATCCGTGAACCCCACGTCTGAAGAAACGAACGCCCCCACGCGCACCACGCCCACGATCTGGTCCACCCCTCCGGGGACCGCTTGAACCGCCGCCAGCCCATTGATCACACACTGCCGCGCCGCTTCACGCGCCTGCTCCAGCGAGCACCGCGAAGGCACCTGCCCCGTGGCGATCAACTTCCCCTCCCGCATCGGCAACTGCCCGGCGACGAAGATCAAATTGCCGCTGCGCTTCGCTGGCACATAGGAGCCGAATGGCCCCGACACCGCAGGCAGCGTGATGTTCAAACGCTTCAAGCTCTCAATGACGCTCATGTTTCGCCTTTCCTCCCTCTCCCCCTACCCAAGGAGAGAGACACCAACTCCGAGCCTTTCCTCCCTCTCCCCGTACCCGGGGAGAGGGCCGGGGAGAGGGGCCTACAAACGCTCCTGCCCACACGCCTCAGCAATCGCACTTAACACCCCTTCAATATTCGAAGCCACGTTACTGTTCGTAAAACGTATCACGCGCAACCCCAACGCATTCATCCGCTCCGTCCGCCGCGCATCGTACTCCTCTCGCTCGCTATGCGAATCACCGTCCACCTCAACAACCAGCTTCCGCGACGGACAGTAAAAATCAACGATGTACATCTCAATCCGAAACTGCCGGCGAAAACGGAGCCCCATCATCTGATCGTTGCGCAGATGCATCCACAGTTGCCTCTCCGCCGGCGCCATCTCCCGCCGCAAGTCCTTCGCACGACACGAGAGCATCTCTCGTAGCGGCTTCGGCGGGCGGTAGCGTTTGGACATGTAGGCCCCTCTCCCTAACCCTCTCCCCGTTCCGGGGCGAGGGAACCGGAATCCCTCTCTGATGTCGGCGCCGCTTCCACGACCGGCTCCGTGTCTGATGCCAAATGCAGCGACGCGTGAGCGTACGTTCTCCGATGCTCCTCCGGCGCCGGCACAATCTCAATGTCGTCCAGTGTTTCCGGTTGCTCCACGAGAATCTTCTTCTCCCGAATCAGCTCCAGCAGTGCCAGGAACACCCCGATCATTTCACTGCGCGACTTCCTCCCTACGATCAGTTGCCGCAGCGTCAATCGCCCCTCCCTCCCCAGCCGATCCTCGATATCCGCCGCGTGAAGATCGATCGGCGTGTCATCGTAGGTCACCTCGTGATACCGAGGCTTCCTCCCCCCCACTTCCTTCATCAGCCGATTGAACGCCGTCAGCAGATCCCAGATCTGCACCTCATCCAGATCCACCGGCGGGGGCTCATCCTTCTCGTTCTCCGGCTTCACCGCAACGCGCGGGAAGCGGTCCTGGTGCATCTGGTGCTGGCGCTCCAGCATCACCGCGTTGTCCTTGAACTGCTTATATTCCAGCAGCTTCTGCACCAGCTCGTAGCGCGGATCCGCCAGCTCCGCCGCCGCCGACGATTCCTGCCCCTCCTCCACCTTAGGCTTGGGCAGCAGCATGGCGCTCTTGATCTCCATCAGCGTTGCCGCCATCACCAGAAAATCGCCAGCAACATTGATGTCGAACCCCTCCTCCTTGCTCATCTGGCGGATCATGCTGACGTAGGTCATGTACGTCTCGGTGATGCGCGCAATCGGGATGTCGTAGATATCCAGCTCGTCCCGCTTAATGAGGTACAGCAGCAGGTCGAGAGGCCCGTTGTAGACAGGAAGATCAACGCGATAGTCCACACCCATCCTTGGTTAAAGCAAGATGATTCTAATGCTGATCCACCCCGAGTAAACCTCAAGCGTTGCGGTTCTTCCCCTCTTCCGGTACCCCGCAACCCCTCGCATCTCTAGCGGCGATGCCCGCCTCGCGTTGCGGTTCTTCCCCTCTCCCGGTACTCCGGGAGAGGGCAGGGTGAGGGCTCTTCCATCATTCCACGAGAGGCGAGTTTCGCCGGTAGCCCCTTTTCTTCGGACCTTCCCTCCCAATCCATTTGAAGCGCCTCCGACCATTTCAGTCGCCTCAGATTCCCGTACAATCTTCCCCTTCAGATGCTCGACGACCTCCGCACTTTCGCCCGCCAGGTCATCCAGACGGAATCGGACGCCGTCCGCGCCATGACCTCCGTCATCGAATCCCCCGCCTTCGACAACGCCGTCCGCCTCATCCTCGATTGCCCCGCAGCCGTCCTCACGTGCGGCGTCGGCAAAGCGGGTCACATCGCCCGAAAGGTCTCTGCCACCCTCGCCTCCACCGGCACCCCATCACATTTTCTGTCACCAACCGACGCGGTGCATGGGGATCTTGGTGCGATCCGCCGCGGCGACCTGATCCTCATCTTCTCCGCCAGCGGCGAATCAGACGAAATCCTTCGCCTGCTCTCGATCGTCAAGAAACTCGATCACCCCGTCATTTCCATCACCGCCACCCCCCAGAACACCCTGGGCCGGCATTCCACCATCGTCCTCCCCATCGGCCGGATCGAAGAAGCCTGTCCCCTCGGTCTCGCGCCCAGCGCATCCACAACGGCGATGCTCGCGCTGGGGGATGCCCTGGCGCTGTCAATCATGAAGCTCCGCAACTTCACCAGCGAAGACTTCGCCCTCTTCCACCCCGCCGGCCAACTCGGCCGAAAGCTCATCCGGGTGAAGGAAGCCATGACCTTCCGCCTCGGCGAGAACCTCCCCGTCGCATCCGAAAAACTTACGGTCGGCGAGGTCCTCCACCAGGTCTCCAGGATCAAACGCCGCAGCGGCGCCGTAATCCTCATCGACGACACCCAAAAAATTTCCGGCATCTTCACCGACGGCGACCTCCGCCGACTGGTGACAGCCGACGACGGCCAGGGTCTCAAACGCCCTATCGGAGAGGTCATGCACCGCGACCCCAAGCGCGTCAGCGCCGAAGCGCTCGCCTCGGAAGCGATGGCGATCCTTCGCCAGCACCGAATCGACGAGCTTCCCGTGGTCAACGATTCTGATGAACCCGTCGGCCTCATCGACGTCCAAGATCTGGTCGTGCTCAAGATGCTGGATGTAGAACCTCAAGAGCAATAGCCCTCTACGTCGTGTAATATTTTCTAAACCGCAAACGACTTTCGACTAACAAGACGTGCGTTCATTCCTCCTCATCTGCGGCACGATCCTCCTGCTGGGCGCGGGACTCTTCCTGTACCTGTGGTTTCAGCCCGCCGTCGCGGAGCGTCCCCTCGCTAAACTCGCGCAGCGCCAAGCCGCATCCCGCCCAACCTCCACGACGAAAATCTCCGGCTTAGGCACCGTCGATTCCGCCTGGATCCTCCGCATCGACCCCAGAACCGGCGAGCTTGCGTCCCGCTTCCGCGGCAACCGTTACGACCCGCAGGCGGGGAACATTGTGCTCGTCGACCATCCCCAGGCCGAGTTCTTCTCCAACGACGGAAAACAGCGCATCCACATCGACGGGATCACCGGTCGCGTCCACGTCGCCGGCGCAACGGCGAACCAGAAGCCGGGCACCTTCGCTGGCAAGATGGAAGCGCCGAGCCGTGGTTTGCTGAACGACGTCACGGTCACGATCTTCGAGCCCGCTGACTCGACAACGCCTTCGGTGACCATCCGCATGCCCAACGCGTCGTTCGACAACGACGCCTTCCGCCTGGAAACCGAAGCGTACGACGACGCTGTGACGCGTCAGCACATCGCTGCCGACCAGGTCCCCGTGGAGCTACGCGGCACCGATTACGACTTCGACGGTAAAGGCCTTGTCCTTATTTGGAATGAGCGCGATCGCAAGCTTCAACTCCTCGAGATCGCTCACGGCCAGCGCCTCGTCATCAAGAACCCGAAGATGCTCAAGCAGACAAACCTCGCCGGTGCACAGTCGCGTGCGTCGGATGGGCCGCTGCCCGACATGCTCGTCTCGCGCGACGCCAACGCCGTTCGCCTGATCGCGCAACCGCAACCGGCAGCCAGGCGTTCCGCGGCCTCACATAAACGTGCCGCCACACACACGGCACCACCCGCCACCACCCGTCAAGCCACGACCGCCCCCACGCTCTACCGCGCCACCTTCCACGACAATGTGAAGATCACCGAAGCCGACAAACCCGTCGCCACCGCCGACGTGATGCACGTCGATTTCATGCAGGGCCCAGGCAAATCCACCACGCAACCCGTGCAAACCCCAGCCGCAAATCCAGCGCCTCGACGTGAGAAGCAATTGACCGCTCCCCACGCGCCTCAACCGTCCGCCTCTTCGGAACCGCAAACTTCCTCCGCAAGCACCTCCTCCACTCCAGCTTCCCCCTCGCAAGGCCCCATCACCATCAATTGGACCGGCAAGCTCCGCGTCACCCCCATCACCGAGGCAAACGAACAACTCCAACCCGACAAAGCCCTCGTGCAGCTCATCGGCAACCCCGTCACCCTCCAGCGCGATCAATCAAACATCGTCGCCGCCCAGGCGATCTACAACTCCGCCAACCAATCCGCCGACCTGCAGTCCAGCGAATCCGTCCCGCTTGTGCGCATGACCGACGCCCGTGGCGCAACCGTCGCCACGCCGCGGATGATCTACCGCGAAACCTCCCCCACCCAGAAGATCGCCACCCTCATCGGTCCCAGCACCGCCGAGCTTCCCGATACATCCGATCCGTCCAGCAAAAAGATCATCCGCACCGGGTGGAACGACCGCTGCATTCTTCAACTCGTCACAGACGCCCAGAACCGCACCTTCATGCACCACGCGGATCTCGCCGGCGCAGTCGCCATCGATCACCCGCGCCTGAACATGACCAGCGACGCCCTCGCCCTCGCCTTCGCTCCGCCCGTTGAAAAGCCTCTCGCCATCACCCAGTCCTCCACCTCGACTCCCATGGCCGATGCGCAGCTCAAGCAAGTCATCGCCAGCGGCAACGTCCACGCCAAGATGATCGACGACGAGAGCAACGCCCAGACCATCTCGACCCAAAAACTTCTCGTCCAAACCGAAACCGATTCCTCCGGCCAAACCTACGCCCGAGTGATCGACGCCACCGGTGAAGTCCACACGCGCGGCACCACCGGTGACCTCACCGCCGGCCATCTCATCGCCACGCTCAAACCCACAACGCGTCAATCGACAACCTCCCCCTCTACCGAGCCCACGGCACCGCAACTCGCCGCCGGCACCCCCACAACACACAAATCCCACCGCCCAACCAGCCAGCCCTTCTCCTCCGGTGCCGATCTGGAATCACTCGTCGCTGAAGATCATGTTCGCTTCACTACGCTCACCACCCAACCCTCCGTCGCCACCGCCGACGTTTTGAAGATCCACACAGAGGAAAACCTCCAGCGCATCCACCTCATCGGCACCACCCAGCCGGCAAGCGTCGCAAGCGCCAGCTCCACCCTCTCGAGCAAGTTGATTCGCTTCACCCCCGAAGCCAACCGCGCCGACATCCCCGGCCCCGGTCATATGCACGCCACCAGCCAGCCCTCCCGCAACGGCGCCCCCGCTACCCAGCCCGACACGATGGACATCGCCTGGCAAGGCAACGCCTCCATCGACGGCAACACCAACCTGATCGTGATCAGCGAAGGCGTCGAAGCCATTTCCCGCCAATCCGACGGCACCCGCAACACCGCCACCGCCAGGCAGCTCACCGCCACCCTCACCACCCGCCCCAGCGCCGCTTCAAGCACAACTCAACCCGACACGCAAACCGCGCGGCACACCACAACCGCCCCGTCGCTGATGGAGTCCAAAGACATCGCGAGCGTCACCCTCACCGCCGATGCCGAAAGCAAAGTCGAAGTGAAATCCGAGCTCATGGCTCCAAACGGCACGCTCCTCCGAGGCTTCAACCTCTTCGCTCAGACAGTTATCTACGACAAAATTCGCGGTCAGATGATCGTCCCTGTGCCCGGCATGATGCTCTACCAGGACCACCGCGCCCCCGCCCAAACCTCCGCCGAAGGTCCCACCGTCGGCTCAGGCCGCGGCGCCACCGCCTTCGAGTGGAAGAAGTCGCTCATCTACTCCGAACCCGACCGCCGCGCCACCCTCGCCGGCGACGTTGCCATCGTCCACCGCCCCAAGAACAACAAGGACCAACCGTTCCGCTTGGATGCGCAAACCGTTACCGCCGATCTGGAACCCGCTGCCTCCACGCAATCCTCCGACGCATCCACCAAATCTTCCGAAAAGATGACCCTCAAGCTCGTCACCGCGCGCGACAATGTCCATGTCAGCTCCAACCGCGCCAACTTCGACGCCAGCGAACTAACCTACTCGCCCGCAACCTCCACACTCTCCGCCACCGGCGCCGAAGACAACCCCGGCACCCTCTACGACGCCACCAACGGCTCCACCGCCACCTTCTCGGCATTGCAGTGGAACACTGAAACCGACCAGTTCACCATCACCCAGGCCAACGCCCGAATCCGCCGCTAAGCAGGCGACCAACCCCACTCCCCGCTCCCCGCTACAATCCCAAGCACGAAAGGGGCCCCATGAACTTCGACCACGTCGCCCTCCCCTCCACTGACATCGCCAAATCCGTTGACTGGTACAAAACTCATTTCAACGCCATCGTCCTCTACCAGGACAACACCTGGGCCTTCATGGAAGTCGGCGGCCAAAAGCTCGCCATCGTCACCCCCACGCAGCACCCTCCCCATGTCGCCCTCCGCGTGACGGAGGATCAACTCCAGCAAGCGTCCGACCGCGCCAAGATCCCCATCGACTCCCACCGCGACGGCACCAAAGGCATCTACATCCATGACCCTTTCGGCAACGCGGTTGAGCTGATCTGTTATCCGCCGGGCCAGACGGTCTACGAAAAACATTAAACCAGTCCCCCTTTCGTTTGCCCAAGTCCTCTACGGCAGATTCACCGGCACCCTTCCGACCACCTCTGTGTCTCCGTTTTTGGTGGTTATTTCTTCTTTGCACACTCAACTGCCAGCCCAAAGCCTAGTATTCACTGATCTAGATCACCATTCGCATCATGTCCGACTCGCCCAAAGTCACCGTTGAGATCACGCAGCGCCAGTCGGATCTCGCCACCGCCATCGCCCGCCGCACGCGCAGCGCAACGCCTCAGCCTGAAGACGCCACCCTCCAGTCCGCCCAGGAAAATCTCGCCGCCCTCGTCGATGCCATCGACGCCGACGAACCCGGCCTCTTCGCCGAGCGCATGGCGTGGTCCAAGTCCGTCCTCGACCACCGCGGCAGAGGTCAGGAGCTCATCTCCCACCTCCGCGTCTTGCGCGAAGTGCTGGGCGAGCAGCTCACCAACCATGCCCGCAAGGTCGCCGTCCATTACGTCGACGCCGCCCTGCGGCGCGTCCCGGACCAGACTGATGATCCTCCCACGTGCATCGACCCCCGCTCCCCCCTTTACCAGCTCGCACAGGAATACCTTGACGCGCTTCTCCGCAACCAGCGCAACAGCGCGATGCGGCTCATCGAAGACGCCGTCGCCAGCGGCGCATCCATAGAGCAGATCTACCTCGACGTCTTCCAGCAATGCCAATACGAGATCGGCCGTCTCTGGCAACTGAACCAGATCTCCGTCGCGCAGGAACATTACGCCACCGCCGCAACCCAGATGATCATGTCGCGCCTCTACCCCAGCGTCTTCGCGACGCCTCGCAACGGCCGAACCATCATCGCCACCTGCGCCGCCGGAGACGTCCACAACCTCGGCATCCGCATGGTCTCCGACTTTTTTGAAATGCACGGCTACACCTCCCTCTACCTCGGCGCCAGCACCCCCGCCACCGATCTCGCCGCCATGGTCGCGCAACATGCGCCGGACATCGTCGCCATCTCCGTCAGCGCGCTGCCCCACATCCGCAGAGCAACCGAGATGATCGCCCGAATTCGAGACCTCTCCCTCCCCAAGCCTCCCAAGCTGCTCGTCGGCGGCCAACCCTTCCGCCTCTTCCCCGACCTCCACAGGAAAATCCAAGCCGACGCCACCGCCCTCACCGCCCCCGCCGCCATCAAACTCGCCAGGACCTGGTTCGACTGACCCCCGTAGCATGGCCCTCACGCCCAGGCCCTCTTTTTGCCGCGGCTACCGCACCTCCACCACCTCTTTAACCTTCTTCTTCAGCGCCTCCAGCCTCTCCCGCGCACTTCGCGGCATCAATGCCGCCGGCGCGTGCACCACCACCAGCTTCCGATACCCCGCCAGTTCCTCATCCAGATTATCTTCGCACACAAACCGCACCGGTTCCCCCGCATCCACAAGCTTCTTCCACGTCCCGAACTGCAATTCATGCAGCCACTCGTTCTCATCCCGATGACAATAAGTGGCCCATTTACTCACGAACAGCAGCGTCGTCTTCCCGGGCTCCTCTTTCACCACACGAGCAACCTTCCGCGCCCGCACCTTCTCCCCCAGCATCCGCAGCATGCGATAAGTCGAAGGCAGCGCCTCGCTTCCCGAAGCATTCGCCACCTTCACGCCCGCCGCCCCCGCATCCAGAACCGCATCCGCGATCGCCGCCAGCTTCTCCTGCGAATACCCAAGCTGCGTCAGCATCGTCTCCGTGTCGAATTCAAAGATTACCGGCCGCCGCGTCATCCCCACAAAAGCCGCCACACTCGCCCCCGCCTGCCACGTCGCACTCCGCGCCCCGGCGCTCTCCCAGGTCCCGGACCCCGGCGCATGCCAGAAGAAATCGTAACTGTGCACCACTTGATCAAACCCGCTCCCCGCGCGCGACATTCCCGCGTAATCCAGATTCGACATCCGCGCACTGGCGCTGCGATAGCTTTCTCCCAGCGGGGCCGACGTCTTCGCCCGCGGATCCTCCTCCCGAATCGCCGCGTCAAACTTCGCCAGCGTCTCCCGCCAGGCATGTTCGCGAAACGCGATCAGCGCTCGACTCTGCGCCGATGCATCCGCCTCCCTCCCCGCCGTCGGCAGCGGAACCGCCGGCACCCTCGGTAGCGCCGCCTCATCCCCCACCACATCGCTCAGCCACCGCGCCCGTGCAGCGCCCGGCACAATCGCCTTCTCCCAGGCGCGCATCGTTGCCGGATCAAAACTCCACCAATCCGACCATTTCAGCTCCGCATGCACCCCGATAAAAGGCGACCAATACACATCCTCCCCAGCAAACCGCTTCGCCAATTCCCGACACAATTTCCCGTAGGCCACCACAAACCGCTCATCGCAAATCGAAACCGGATTCGGCGTCGCCTCCGGCACTTCCCCCTTCGCCCCCCGCCAATGCTCCGCCTTCAACCACGCCGGCGTCGCATAGAAAAAACTGTTGATCCGAACCCGCAACCCCAGCCCGGCCCCCCGCGCAATCTTCAAGCGATCCGCCACGAACGAAAGATCATACTTCCCCTCCTCCGGCTCCAGCACATTCCAAGGCGCCGAGATCTCCATCCGCGTCCCACCAATCTCCTTAAAATCCTCCGTCCACGTCGAGAACTTCGCCAAGTCCCGGCAAGGCGAAGTCCAATCCCAAACATCCAGCGCATACTCCAGCCGCGCTTCCTGCGCACCCGCCGACGCCCCGCAGATCATCAAGATCAAGCCCGATAGCCAAATCCGCATCCATTCCTCCACTCCTCCTACACCGCCGACGCGTCAACGTGGAATCGATGCGAGCACAGAGGCGACACGGTCATCCACTTGGCAAATTCCTCTCTCTGTGTCTCCGTGACTCTGTGTTCGATCGTCCTCATTCCCGATTGACGTCACCGCCCCCATCGCCAAGAATCCACTGACACCGATGCCCTTAGACCCCGACAGAGTCGCCGAAGCCTTCGCAGCCGCCACGGAAGAAAACCAGCTCTCCACCCTGCGCCAGATGCAGGTCATCACCCTGCCCCCGGAGGGAGAAGTCTGGATCGCCGGCGACATCCACGATCACCGCACCAACTTCCGCAAGATCACCGCCTCTGCCGATCTCGCCGCCAATCCGCAGCGCCACCTGATCCTCCAGGAGCTCATCCACGGCGACCACTTCGACCCCGCCGGCGCCGAGGGCTCCTGGGAAACCCTCTACAAAGCCGCCGAGCTGAAATGCGACTTCCCGGACCAGGTCCACTTCATCTTCGCCAACCACGACCTCGCCCAGATCCACGGCGAAGGCATCATGAAAGCCGGCCTCTCCGTCTGCGAAGCCTTCTATGCCGGCATCAAGCGCGACTTCCCCAGTGGCTACCACGCGGTCAACGTCGCCCTCACCGAGTTCCTCCTCTCCCTCCCGCTCGCCGTGCGCACACCGAGCGGCTTGTTCTTCTCCCACTCGATGCCAACGGATGATCAGATCCCCAAGTTCGACTACACCGTCTTCGATCGCCCCCTCTCCGGCCCCGACTACAAACGCCGCATCGGCCCCGTCTACCAACTCATCTGGGGCCGCCACATCACACCTGCCGGCGTCGAAAACTTCCTCCAAAACGTCAGCGCCAACCTGATCATCACCGGCCACCAGCCCCAGGACACCGGCTACCTCGTCAACGGCGACAAGCACCTCATCATCGCCTCCGACCACAACCAGGGCGTCTTCCTCAAACTCGACCTCGCCGAGCAATACACAATGGACACCCTCCTCCAGCGCGTAGTGAAATTCGTCGGCGTCGACGCCTGACGCTGTTCAGTGCGCCCAGCGATCAACCACACGTTCCGCTCATCAAAGCCTTTTGACATCCGCGTCCATCCGCGTTTATCTGCGGTTCCAGCCTCACATTTACCCCCCCAACCAAGATAATCACTTGATAAAGTGTCAGGTATTTGTTAGGATATCCTCAGCATGAAGAGAGGGGGCTTTCCACATGTCGCATCCACCACACCCGCGCCCATTCCGCGCCCCCTTCGCCCCGTCGCGCCCCACCTCGCTCTTGCCTCTTCGCGTTCGCGTCTTCCCCTCTCATCTTTCCCAAACTGCCACAAAGTGCACAAAACTGCACAAATCGACACAGATTTCGCCCCCGCCTCTTGCCTCATCCCATCCGCGTTCATCCGCGTCCATCGGCGGTTCCCACTCTTGCCTACTCCCTGTGCCTCGAGGAGTTCACTTCGTCACCCAGCATGCCGCCACATGTCCCGGCTCCCCCTGCTTCTGCTCCAGCGGCGGCGTTTCCGCCACGCACTTGTGCAGCACCCGCAGCTTCCGACCCGCCGAAACGATCTCGGTCGTCTCCCGCGCGTCTGCTTCCTTCGCCGCCTGCCGCGTCAGCGGACAGCGTGGGTGGAACGGGCACCCGCTCGGCGGGTTGCTCGGGCTGGGCACCTCGCCAGACAACACAATCCGCTGCCGCGCCGGCCTCGGATTCGGCTCCGGCACAGCGCTCAGCAGCGCCATCGTGTACGGATGCTTCGGATTACTGTACAGCTCCGCCGCCGAAGCCTTCTCCACGATCCGCCCCAGATACATCACCGCCACTTCGTCGGAGAAATGCTCCACCACCGCGAGGTTGTGCGCGATGAACAGGTACGCGATGTTCCGCTCGCGCTGGAGATCGTCAAGCAGGTTCAAAATCTGCGACTGGATCGACACATCCAGCGCGCTCACCGGCTCATCGCACACGATAAAGTCCGGCGAAAGCGACAGCGCGCGCGCGATCCCGATGCGCTGTCTCTGTCCCCCGGAAAACTCGTGCGGATACCGCACCGCATACGCCGGATCGAGCCCAACGCGCGACAGCAGCCCCGCCACCATCTCCTGCTTTTGCCTCCCGCGCGCGATGCCGTGCACCTCCAGCGGCTCGCCGATGATATTGCCGATCGTCATGCGCGGATTCAGGCTGCTCACGGGGTCTTGGAAGATAATCTGCATCTTCCGCCGCAGCCGGCGCAGCTCCGCACCGCCGTACGCGAAGAAATCGGCGCCGCGATACTTCACCGTGCCGCTGGTCGCTGGAATCAGCCGCAGGATCGTTCGACCAACGGTCGTCTTGCCGCAGCCCGATTCTCCGACAAGCCCCAGCGTCTTCCCCGCCGGCACATCAAAGCTGACGCCGTCCACCGCCTTCACGTGCCCGACCGTTCGCGCCATCACGCCCTTCTTGATCGGGAAGTGCGTCTTCAGATCGCAGACCTCCAGCAAGGATGCGCCTGGCGCGAGCGACTCCGTCGCCTGCGGCGCCAGCGTCTTCGGCGTGGTGTACGGAACAGTCCAATCACTCACGCCCCACCTCCTGCTTCACGATGGCTTCGGGATCTCCCTCTTCGACCGCGACGCTCGTCACCTCGCGCCGATGCTCAAGCTTCGGCATCGTCTGGCGCGACTGCTCATACTGCGGCAACTGATGACACCGCGCCCAGTGCCTCGGCTCCACCTCGCGCAGCTCCGGCTCTTCGCTCTGGCACCGCTTCAGCACGCGGAAGCGCTCATCGCCGCTTCGGATCTCTACCGTCTCCGCCTCAGTCGCCTGGTTCGCCAGCGTCCGCGTGCGATGGCAGCGCGTGTGGAACTTGCACCCGCTGGGAAACCGCGCCGGGTTCGGCACCGTGCCCGGAATCTGCTCAAGCCGCGATCTGCGATCGCCAAGCTTCGGCACCGCACGAAACAGCCCCTCCGTGTACGGATGCTGCGGCCGATCAAACAGATCTTCCACACCCGCCACCTCAACGATCCGGCTGGCGTACATCACCGCCACCACGTCCGCGTTCTCGGCCACCACCCCGAGGTCGTGCGTGATCAGCAGAATCGACATCCCCTTCTCGCGCTGGAGCTTCCGCAGCAGCTCGAGGATCTGCGCCTGGATCGTCACATCCAGCGCCGTCGTCGGCTCATCCGCGATCAGCAGCTTGGGCTGGCACGAGAGCGCCATCGCGATCATCACGCGCTGCCGCATGCCCCCCGACATCTGGTGCGGATACTCCCCCAGCCTTCGCCGCGGGTCCGCGATGCCGACATCCCTCAGCGAATCCTCCGCGATTTGCTGGGCGCGCGAAGAGCCCACCCGCTGGTGCAGCATCACCGCTTCGGTGATCTGGTCGCCGATCGTGTACACCGGATTGAGCGACGTCATCGGCTCCTGGAAGATCATCGCGATGTCTTTGCCGCGCACCGCCCGCATCTCGCGCTCGCTCAGCTTCAGCAGGTTGCGACCCTCCAGCGTAACGCTCCCGCCCAGGTATTTTCCTGGCGGCTGCGGGATCAGGCGCAGGATCGACA
>DASVUC010000062.1:0-13984 GCA_036387255.1 Tepidisphaeraceae bacterium
CACTGAGTGCCAGCTCCCTTTCTACCGGCGCTCCCGCCGTTTCCGACTGGGCTCGCATCTTCAACCACCGCCGCCGTCGAATCCAATAGAACAGCACGGGGATCATGATGTCGATGACCTCATCGCTGATCAGCAAGCCCCCCAGAACGGGCGCGGCCATGGGCCGCATGATCTCGGCCCCGGTGCCCGTGGCCCAGAGCATCGGAACCAGACCCACGATGGCCACGCCTTCCGTCAAAAGTTTCGGGCGCAGACGATGCACTGCGCCCTCGATCACCGCCTGCCGCAGTTCCTCAACTGAACGAATTCCCGCCAGCCCGCCGCGCTTGGCGATCGACTCGCGCAGGTAGACCAGCATGATGACGCCGGTCTGTGTCGCCATACCGAAGGCGGCGATGTACCCGATGGAGACGATCACGGAGAAGTTGAAGCCAAAGAGCGACTGGAACATCACGCTTCCCGCCAGCGCGCCCAGCACGGCTAGAGCCACCAGCAGCGTGTCGAGGATGTCTTTGAAGGTGATGTAAAGCAGCAGCAGGATCAGGGTGATCACCATGGGGAAGATGACGCCCAGCGTCTGCCGCGCCCGAAGCTGATTCTCAAATTCACCCGCCCACGCGAGCGTCATGCCCGTTCCAGCCAGGCTCGCCTCAATGGGTTTGATCGCTTGCTGCGCCTCTTCAACGAACCCGACGATGTCGCGCCCCCGGACGTTCAGCGTCACGTAATTGCGCAGTCGCCCATTCTCGCTCTTGATCATCGAGGGGCCGTCGACCGTGCGTATCACGGCGACGGAGGAGAGGGGGATCATGGTTAGGGAGGATTCGGAGTTGAAATTTGAAATTTCAGATTTCAAAGTGGGAGTTCCGCTGCTCATTGGTGCAGCGCCCATTGCGTCTGCGGCGGCATTCTGTTGCCCGGCGCCGGGGATTTTCCCAAGGCTGGGTGCTGGGGAGGCGTTCAGCGAGGCGGGGGTGGTGTTGACAGGGACGAGGATGTCCTTCAAGGCGTCGACGTCATCCCGCGTGTCGCGCGAGTAGCGGAGTTGGACGGAAAATCGCTGGCGCCCTTCAACGGTTGTTGTGACGGTAGCACCGCCGATAGCGGCTTCGACGATCTGGGAGAGGTCGGCGACGTTGACGCCGTAGCGTGCCGCCTGCTCGCGGTTGATCTCGATCTCGATGTAGCGCTTACCGGTCGCCTGATCCGCGACGACGTCGGCCGCGCCCGCAATCGTCTTGAGGCGCGCGGCGATGGCTTGGCTGATGCGCTGGATGTCGGCGATGGAATCGGTAAGGGATCTGCCCGTCGGTCCGAAGACCTTCACACCAATCTGCGTGCGGACACCCGTCGCGAGCATGTTGACGCGGTTGATGATCGGTTGCGTCCAGATGTTGCCCCAGCCGGGCATCTGAAGCTCTCGGTCCATCTCGGCGACGATGTCCTGCTTGGTCTTGGTCCAGAGGAAGTAGTTTTTCTGGAAGCGCTGGGCGAGCTGCTGTTTGAGCTGCTTGAGCGGCTCAGGCGCCGGATCGGCAACGAAGGCGGGGGTGCCGCGCGCGGTGCGGAGGAGGGCGTCGACGAGGTAGTCGTTGACGGCCACCTTGGCGTAATCGAACAGCTCCCAGTTGAGCGTCTTCATGCGCTGGCGCCAAAGGGCTTCACGGTGGGATTCGACAGCGGCGAAAAGCCGCTCGGGGTAGCTGGGGATGTGCTGGCCCAGCGAGGCGCGAAGCTGGTTAAGCGTGCGGCTGGCGAGGTTGGGCCGGTCGAGGAACAGGTCGTCGCGGTCGGGAATGATCTTCAGGTCAACCAACTGCTTGCGCAGTGTGGTCAGGAGTTGATCGAGTTGTTCCTGGCGGGGGAGGGCCAGGAGAAGCGCCTGATCGTGCAGCGCTCTCACAATCGCGATGCGCTCATCGCCGCCGGGTGTTCGTAGTAGCCGGTCGGCTGAAGCGGACCCTGTGTCGCTCATGTGCTTGAGGACGTCGTCAAGAATGAAGGTCGAGAGTTCTTCCGCAAGGACGGGTTCATACTCCACCTGTCGGCGACGCGCCAGCTCCCGCATCGAGCGATCGAACTCGCTCGCAGTAATCTCGATCGCCGTGTGCAGTAGCTCGTCTCCGTTTGCTGCATCGCGTTTGAGCCAACCCCTTTGCTCCATCTGCTGAGCCACAGCTCGCGCGTGCTCATGCAGATCGTTTGTGCGAACGGTGCGCTTCGGCCACAGCTCTCGCGGGCGCATCGAAACGATCGTCTCCACCATGTCCACCGGCGACGGATCGGTTGCGGTTTCGGCTCGACCGATCTTCCCCACCGCTTGATCGACTTCCGGAAATGACCGCAGCAGTCGATCGCGCACCTGCACATCATCAATCGCCTGTGCCATCGGCACATGCGGCGCGGTGATCGGCATGTCCATGATGGAGCCTTCATCCAGCTCCGGCATGAACTCGCTGCCGAGTTTGCGGAAGCGCGTGTCGGCGATGAACGCGATGACGAGAAGTGATGCGACGGCGGCGGCGAGCCAGCGCCAGCGGCGGATGCTCAGCGCTACGCAAACGAGCGCGCCTGCGAGAACCACGGCGGAGACGAAGCTCGCGCCGACGAGACCAGCGCCGAGGATCAGGATGACGCCCATCATCCACCAGACCACGCCCGGCCGATCAATGATCCACGTGATCACCGGCCGGTACATGTGGATGAAGCTGCGGACGATCCAGTTTTCTTCCTCGCTCTTGATGCGGCCTTTGATGAGGATGGGAATGAGCGCGGGGACAAAGGTGATGGCGAGGATGGCGACGCCGATCATGGCGAAGCTCTTGGTGAAGGCGAGCGGGTGGGAGAGTTTTCCTTCCTGTCCGCCGAACGCGAAGACCGGCAGGAAGCTGAGGAGCATGATCAGCACCGAGAAGAAGATGGGCCGACCGACGAGTCGGCAGGCACGGATGACGATCTCGGTGGTGTCTCCCGACACCACCGGGTGAGCGGAGGCTCCGCGCGGTCGTTGACCGCGGGCTAACGGGGCGGAGTTGAAGTGTTCGCGCAGCTCATGGCTGGCGTTTTCGACCATGACCACAGAGGCGTCGACGAGGATGCCGATGCTGATCGCGATGCCGCTGAGGGACATGATGTTGCTGGGGATGCCGAGGTAGTACATGAACAGGAAGCTGACGAGCACCGCCATCGGCAGCGTCAGGCAAACGACGATGGCGCTGCGGATGTGGGTGAGGATCAGCAGGATCGCGATGCTGGCGATGATCATTTCTTCGCGCAGCGTTCCGGTGACGGTGTGGATGGCGGATTCGATCAGGCGCGTCCGGTCGTAGAAGGGGACGATGCGGACGCCCGCGGGGAGGCCGGGTTGGATTTCGCGGATGCGCTCTTTGATGGCTTGCGTGACTTGCAGCGGGTTTTCGCCAATGCGCATCATCACCACGCCGCCGACGGCTTCGCCGTTCTTCTCCAGCGCGCTGCGGCGGAACTCGGGGCCAAGCTGCACACTGCCGATGTCTTTGATGCGGATGGGCACACCGGCGCGCGACGTCACGACCACTTCTTCCAGATCCGCAACACCCTTCAGCCAGCCGACGCCGCGGAGGAGGTATTCAGAGTTCGGCGTCGTCAGCACTTTGCCGCCGACGGACGCATTCGACGAGGCGATGGCGGAATAGACGGCGCTCAACGGAAGTCCGGTGGTGCGAAGCTTGTTGGGGTCGACGTCGACCTGGTATTGCCGCACGAAACCGCCGACGCTCGCCACCTCGGCCACGCCGGGGATGCTGTTGAGCTGGTAGCGAACGGTGAAGTCCTGAATCGCGCGCAGCTCATCGATGGAATGTCCGGGTCCTTCCACGGTGTACCAGAAGATCTGCCCCAGCGCCGTTGCGTCCGGCGCCATCGCCGGTGTCACGTCAGCGGGAAGGTTCTGCTTCGCCGTTGTCAGGCGCTCGAGGACGCGCGTGCGCGCGAAGTATGGATCGATGCCCGAGTCAAAGATGATGTTGATCATCGAGAAGTTCGGCTCACTTGATGAGCGGATGGTCTTCACACCGGCGAGTCCCTGGAGCTGCACGCTCAGCGGATACGTCACCTGCTCTTCAATGTCCTGGGGGCTGCGGCCCATCCAGTCGGCGAAGACAATGACCTGGTTCTCGGACAAGTCGGGAATCGCATCCACCGGCGTGTGCAGCACGGCATACACGCCCCAGATGGCGACGCCGACCCACAACAGGAGGACCAGCCACCGATTGCGAACAGAGAATTCAATGATTTTGGAGATCATGTCTGCTTCTCGTAGCCGGCTTCAACGGGCGGCGACCGGGTTCAATCGGTTCTCCGCGTCGATCAGGAACGCGCCGTGGATCACGACTTGCTCTTGCTCCCTTAATCCATCCAGCACCGGGTAGAACCCGTCGGCGGAGAGTGGGCCGACAGTCACCTTGCGCATGTCGAAGATGCCGGCGGCCGATTCGACATAGACGATGGTCTGACTCCCGGTATCGATCACGGCAGAGCGCGGCACGGCGAGCTGCTGCCTGGCTTTCCGCGCCGCGCGCGTCGTGGAAAGTTTTGCATCCGCGCGAGGCAGCGCTTCAACCGCATTGCCGCACGAGTACATCTCGCTGCCGTAGTAGGGATTGGCCGTCTGATCGCCCACCTGGAGCCAGACTGCTTTCTTCATCGGACATCGATGCACCTTGATCACCGGCGTCGCCGGTGGCACACCCACCGTCTTTCCAATCTCGATCATGCCCGAGGAAATGTCTTTCCAGTTCTGGCGAAGGCTCTCCAGCGTCTCGTTACTCGCCGCGACTGCTTTCGCGATGGCGTCATATCCACCTGCGGAGCGAAAAGGCTCCAGCTTCTTGACCACTTCCGCCAGCAGCGGCTTAACGCCTTGCGGCTTGTCTTCGGTCAGCAGCTTGTGGGCGGCGAGATAAGGCTGAAGCGCCTCGGCGAAATGGGCCGACGCTTCACTGCCGGTCATCGCCGGGGCGGATGTCGGCTCAGCACCCCAATCCCCGACAGGCACCTCGATTTGCGCCGAAGCAAACATCCCTGGACGAAGGCGGAGATTTGCGTTTGCAACCGCGACGCGTGCATCCAGAGTGCGGGTCGCTGAATCAACCGCGAAGGCCTTGAAATCCACTACGCCGCTGAACTTCTCCCCAAGGAGCGCATCGACGCTGATCGTCACCGCATCTCCGATGCTCACCAGCGGAACGTCGCGCTCATACAGCTTCACCAGCAGCCACAGGCTCCGCAGATCTGCGACTGTATACGGCGATTCACCCGCCTGGAGATACTGCCCCTGCGCGATTTCCTTCTTCACCACGATCCCATCGATTGGGCTGGTGACGTTCAAGTGCGTCGGCACTTGACCGGTCTCGTCGAAGACGTGATCGAGCCGGTCAAGCTGCTCGGTGGTGATGCCCCAGAGGACGAGCTTCTGGAGCGACGCGTTATAGACGGCGCTGGCGTCCATCTTTGTTTCATTGGGCGCATCGGGCGGCAGATCGTTCACGCGCTTGCGCGCCTGCAAATACTCCCGCTGTGCCGTGTAAACCTCCGGCGAATACAGGGAATACAGCGGCTCGCCGCGCTTGATTGCCTGCCCGGTGTACGTGACGAACAGCTCATCCGCCCGCCCCGCGACGCGGGCGCTGAGGCGGGCCAGCTTCGTCTCGTCGTAGTCGATTAAGCCGGCAGCACGGATCTCGCGATGCAGCGCGCGCGTCTCCACCGGCGACGTCTGCACGCCCGCCAGCGCCACCCGGGTCGGCGTGAGCTGCACGCGCGCCAGCACGTTTTCCGGAAGCTGAACCGCCTGGCCCCTGGTGCGCTTGGACAGCTCCATCCCGCACTTGGGACACGTTCCCGACTGGTCGCGCACGACCTCCGGATGCATTGGGCAGTAGTACTCGATCGTCGCGCCCGCCGCGGA
This sequence comes from Tepidisphaeraceae bacterium, assembly GCA_036387255.1. Taxonomy (GTDB): domain Bacteria; phylum Planctomycetota; class Phycisphaerae; order Tepidisphaerales; family Tepidisphaeraceae; genus DASVUC01. Next base: position 5,948 of record DASVUC010000062.1, read on the forward strand.
CGCCAGCGCATCGGGCGCAACAGCGGGTCGCGTCCAATGATCCACGTGGTTCTTGATGTTGTCCCAGTACCCCACGACCAGCGCCGCGATCAGGAACACGGCGACAAAACGCAGCCGTGCGAAGACGACGCCAACAACGGTTAGGAAAGATGTGCGGTTCATCGTGCACCTTCTTGTTGTCCAAGTGTTTCCACGTCCACCCCGGCGAGCGCTTCCAGCTCCGCCAGGCGTTTCTCCCGCTCAGCGCGCGACTCGACGATCATGAGCCGCACGTCCAGCACCATGCGCTGGCTCTCGATGAGATCCATGAACGAGCCGGACCCGGTGGTGTAGGCTTGCCGCGCACTTGAGAGGACCTGCTGGGCGCGGGGGAGGATGAGCCGTTCATACACATCCGCCTGTCGCTCAGCGTTACGCAGCGTGTAGAGCGCTGCAACGAAGCTGGCGGCGCGATCGCTGCGGGTCTGCCGAAGCATCGCCTGGCTCGCACGCAGCATCGCCCGGGTCTCATCAATCTTGCCGCGAATCTCGGGGATCGTCGTGGGGATGACAATCATCGCCCCCGCCATCTGCGAGATGCTTCCCGTGAACGCGGCCATCGGGTTGATGTCGGGGATATACGCCATCCGCGCCAGCTCAACGGCGTCTTTTCGTCCCTGAACTTCTCGCGCCAGGCGGTTCAGGTCGGGATTGCGATCAACCGCCGCGGCGATCAGCGTGGCGTCGTCGGCGGGGATGGGACGCGTGGTGGGCAGCGTCGTGGGCAGAACGATCTTCGCCTCGAGCTCCCGCCCCATCATGGCGTTAAGCATGGCGATCATCCCGTGATGCTCGGCATGCAAGGTCTGAAGCTGATTCTCCGCAAGTCGAAACTGCGTCTGCGCCCGAAGCAGATCCTGCTGGCTTGCTCCGCCGCGCACGCGGTCGCCCGCGACGTCGCTGAGCAGCTTCAGGAGCTGCACGTTGTCTTCCTGGATGCGGATCTGCTGATCATGCAGCAGCAGATCCAGGTAGCTCGTCAGCACCTTGCGCTGAAGCTCGAACTTGGCGGCGCGGAAGCGCTCGCCTGCCGCCTGTGCATCCGCCAGCGCCACCTTCCCCGCCTGCGCCACCTTGGCGGGGAACGCCAGGTTCTCCATCGGATCGAAGCCGATGTTGACGGTCGTGCGGTTCCAGTTCTTCATCCGCTCGCCGGAGAACATGTAGCTGAAACTGGGAGCCAGATTCGTGTTGGGGTAGTTGGCGACCTGCGGGATCCGCGCCAGCGCCGCCTTCCATTCAAAGTAGGCCGCTTCGAGCTCGCCGTTGGTGAGGAAGGCGCGGGCCAGCACGTCCTTCCACGTCGCCGGCTCACCGACGGGTGGAATCGTTCGCTTCTCCACCGCCGGCTCGAACGGCGTTCCCGCGTGGGTGAGCTTTGATTGTTCCTGCTTCGTCCCGCGCGGCGCCAGGACACATCCAGTGCCGACGAACATCAGCAGCGCGAGCACGCCAATTAACAGTCGCATGAGAAGTACCTTCAGAAGCCGATGCTCAAGTCCGATGAGGGCGCGGAGGCGCCGCTCATCCACGGCTAGCGAAGGCAGCGGTCACAAAGTGAGCGCGCAGGAGAGGGCGAGGAGGGTAGGGGGGTGAGACTGTAGGGGAGCGAGGAGCAGAAGCGGGTGCGACACCGGCTGCGCCAAGTCGGACAGGTCCAGATCCGCCACCGGCGCCAGCGCCAGGAAGGCCAGTTCGGGCGCGAGGACCTTCACGGAATCATTCGAGAAAGTGGGCATTCCCTTGCAGCATTCGCACACCTTCCCGCTGGAATGCTGCTGCGGCTGGGGCGCCTTTTCCTTTGAGCAGCAGCGATGAGCCGGCTTATTCTGCGGCTCCAGCGCCTTCGCCTGGCTCGCTTGCGCATGCGTCAGGCAGCACAAGTTTGCCAGTGCGACCACGAGCGTCAGCATGATGCTGTTGAGGCTGCGGCTCATCACGTGGTTCACTATAGCAATGCCGTGCTCCCAAAATCAACGGATTGAGCGGTCCGATCATCTCGCTGATGTCACCAATCAAGATATCGATTGGTTGCTGGGCCGGCTCTCGGTATAGTGGCTCGCCTTCTCTTTCATGACAGAAGACCAGCACCAGTCTCGGAGCGCCGGGCAAGCTTCGACAGCGGCGACGATCCCCCTGCGCCTCACCCGGCAGCAGTTGGAGTTCATCACCCACGATGCCCCCGTGTACGTCGCCCAGTGCGGCCGCGATCTGCGCTACCGATACGTCAGCTCCAGCTACGCGCGCCGCTTCGCCACCGACGGCGAGAGCGTCATCGGCAAGTTCGTCTGGCAAGTTGTCGGAATGGCGGCTTACCAGCGCGTGAAGGATTTCATCGATCGCGCGCTCGCTGGTGAAGCCGTCGATTTCGAAGAAGAAGTTCCGTACAGCGTCGTCGGCACGCATCGCGTGCGCTGCGCCTACTCGCCTGAATTTGACGAAGCTGGAAAGTGCATCGGTTTCGTCGCCGTCTGTCGCGACGTCACCGAAGACCAGCAGGCCACGGAGGCCCTGCGACAGAACGAAGAGCGCCTGCGCCTAGGCCTTGCCGCCGGAGATGTCGGAACCTGGGACTGGGAAATCGACAAGAACCAGGTGACCTGGTCTGACCGCCTGTACCAGTTCCACGGTCTCCCGATCGGCTCGTTCAATGGCGGCGCCGAGGATTTTATGAGGCTTGTGCATCCGGACGATGCCGCGCGCGTGGGCGAACAGCTTCGCGCAGCGCTGGACGGTCGCTCGCCCTACGCCCTGGAGTTTCGCACCATGCGTCCCGACGGCGCCGTCCGCTGGCTCAGCACCACCGGCCAGGTCTTCCGCAACGCGCTGGGCAAGCCTGTCCGCATGATGGGCGCGACGATCGACGTCACGGACCGAAAGAAAGCGCAGGCGGAGCTCGAGCGCGCCAAGGAATCCGCCGAGGCCGCCAACCGCGCCAAAGATCGGTTCCTCGCCGTGCTTTCCCACGAGCTGCGGACGCCCCTCACGCCCATCCTCACCGCCGCGCAGATCCTCAAGAGCGACCAGACGCTTTCTCTGGATCATGGCGATTTGGTCGGCATGATCGCCCGCAACGCCGAGCTCGAAGCGCGACTGATCGACGATATGCTCGACCTCACCCGGATCAGCCGCGGCAAGCTGGAACTGCACTTTGGCGTCGTCAGCGCGCATGAGAAGATTCGCGAAGTGTGCGCCATGTGCGAGTCTGAAGTCCGCGCCGCGCAGCTTCAGCTCGCGCTCGATCTTCAAGCCGAGCAGCACATGGTGCAGGCCGACAACACGCGCCTTCAGCAGATCCTCTGGAACCTCTTGAAGAACGCGGTGAAGTTCACCGAAGCCGGCGGACGCATCACGATCGCCACGCGCAACGAAGACGGCCGTCTTCTCGTTTCCGTTACCGACACCGGCGTGGGAATGACTCCTGCGGTGCTGCCCAAGATCTTCGACGCCTTTCAGCAGGGAAGCCCCGACGTCACCCGCACGTTCGGCGGCCTGGGTCTCGGCCTCACCATCGCCAAAGCGCTGGCCGAGGGACACGGCGGCGTGCTCGCTGCCCACAGCGACGGCCATGGCCTGGGGTCCACGTTTTCCCTGCAGCTTCCCACTTGTCAGGAGGTCGCCGCCGCGCTGGCGTCGGCGCATTCCCCTTCAGGCTCTGAACACCAAAACGCCTGCCGGATCCTTCTTGTCGAAGATCACCCGGACACCGCCCGCATCATGACCCGTCTGCTGCACGGCTACGGCTACACCGTCACCACCGCGGATTCCGTCGCCAGCGCGCTCAAGGCCGCCGGCGCGCAAAACTTTGACGTCATCATTTCCGATTTGGGCCTGCCTGACGGCTCGGGGCATGACCTCATGCGGCAGATCCTGAGCCGCTTCTCCATTCGCGGCATCGCCCTCAGCGGCTACGGCATGGAAGAAGACATCCAGCGCAGCCACCAGGCCGGCTTCACCGAGCATCTCACCAAGCCGGTGAACATGCAGAAGCTGAGAGATACGATCGACCGGCTCACGCGCGCGATGATTCCTGAAGCGGATGACGTGCCGACAAAATAAGCGCCAGCTCCGACGATCAACCCTTGAAGCACCATTCAAAGTTCCGCTGTTTGCGTCCCCACGTGCGGCCGGGCGAGCATCACCTGCTCCAGCGTGAAATTCCCGCCGCACTCCGGGCACCGCGCCTCCGTCAGCCCGGCCAGGTTGTACCCGCATAACGGGCACGCGATGGCTGGCATGCCATGAGCGGACAACCGGGCCAGACGCTCCGCTGCCGTTTCCCGCCAGACGAGCACCGTCGACAGCACCCACGTGATCGGCACGGTTCCGCCGCCGATGAGCACCGCGATCTGGAGCGGGAGCCGGTGATTCAGCGCCAGCGCTCCGCATGCCACCGCCATGCCGCCCGCCAGTGACAGAACCGTCGCCGCAGCGCTGAGCGAAACCCGCCGGCGATTCCAGGGGACCATGTCGCGCCAGAGCACGATCCAGTATACCGCGACGAAGAGGTACAACGCCCCCCACATCATCAGCAGCCTCCATACCGCGGGCGGGCCACCTGACATCGGAATGAAAGCCAAAAACAGCAGCAGGAACACGGCCCCCGTGCACGGCAGGAGCAACATCGCCAGGATCAACCGCGCCACCGTTCGAGTCATCAACGCTCCTGAACAAAGCCAGAAGCTTTACAGTATAAAGTAAGCTCGCAGATTGTCCATCGTCGCCCGCACCGGCGCCGTCAGCGCCTTCCCACCATCTGGCATCCGACCACGGAATCGTGACGTAGCTTCCGCTTCAGCGGTTGCATCGTCTGTCAGCTCACGGCATTCAAAATCGCCTTGAAGCCCACGCCCGAATAATCCAGCACCTCGCTCGGCTCCTTACCGCTCTTGGGCATGTTGGTCACGAACACACTTCGCAGCTGGATGTCATCCCCGCGGCTGGTGATGGCCGTCGCGATCTCCGCATCCAGCCCGCCGGTGTAGTTGTCCTCGACGGTGACGATTCGCCCGCCCGACCGCGCCGCGAGATCCAGGATGCCATCGGTCTTCAGCGGGAAGGTGTAAGCGTCGACCACCGCCGCCTTGCGCCCGTTCTTCGCCAGCTCATCCGCCGCCCGGATGCACTCGTGCACCATGTAGCCGGCCGAAACGAAGACCAGATCCGTCCCCTCGCGAACGACCTTGAATCCGCCCACTTCAAAAGTGTCCGATTCCTTGTAAAGCATCTTGGTCCCCGCGCGCAGCGTCCGCTGATAGCAAGGACCCTTCAGGTTCGCCATCAGCTCAGTGATCCGGTAGCACGCGATGGCGTCTGCCGGGAAGAAGTAGTACAGCGCCGTCTCCCCGACATAATTCTTCACCTTCGTAAATGCGCGGAAGAACGCCACGTCGGGGAGCGACATCTGGCTTGGCCCATCCGCCGCCAGGGTCACGCCCGCGTGCGAGCCGACCATCTTGAAGTTGGCGCAGGTGTTGATCGCCATCTCGATCTGGTCGTACCCGCGCTCGAAGAACTTGGCGAACGTGGAGCAGAACGGAATCTTCCCCGCCGCCGCGCATCCCGCCGCCACGGAAACCATGTTCTGCTCGGCGATCCGGCACTCGAGGAACTGCTCCGGATGCTTCTTAAAGAGCCACTCGGCGAAGGTCGAGTTCTTCACATCCGCATCCAGCCCGATCACGCGCCGATCCGCTTCCGCCAGCGCGAGCAGCGCGGCGCCGTACGCTTGGCGGGTAGCGATGGCTTTGCCCGCGGAAAGCTCTTTTTCCAGACCGACGGCGGCGAGGGCGTCTGGAAAGCTCTTTAGCTTGATCGGGTTCCGGGTTCCGGGTTCCGGGGTTCGGGAGGCGGGAGGGGGAAGCTTTAATTCCCCATCAACCTTGTAATCTGCGACGTTCAGTTCCTTTGCGGTCGCGTCGAGTTGCCCCAGGACCGTGGGGAGCTTGTCCTTCGCGACGGGGTGCCCGTGTTTACCGGTTCCCTGTTCGATGGGTGCGCCCCAGCCCTTGATCGTCCGCGCGATGATCGCCAGGGGGCGGGCGCCGTTCTTGACCACATGAATCTCATTGAGCGCCTTCTTGATCGCGCCGGCGTCATGACCATCCACCATTCGAGCGACGAACCCGTACGCGTCGCACTTCTTGGCGATGACTTCGGCGCTCTGCTGCGCCGAAACCCAATCCGACTGCGCCAGCTCATTGCAGTTGAAGATCGGCACGCAGTTGGTGAGCAGGTGGTCGGCGATGAAATCCATCGCCTCCCAGATTTGCCCCTCCCGAGCCTCCCCATCGCCGATGAGGCAGTAAACGTTCTTGTCCAGCTTGTCCATCTTCGCCGCCGCCGCCACGCCCGCCGCAACGGACAGACCCTGCCCCAGCGATCCCGTCGCCGCGTCGAAGAAGTGCACGCCAAGGCCGGGGTTCGGATGGCCGTCGATGGGCGATTCGATCGACCGCAGCTTCAAAACCTCATCCCGCGTAATCGCCTTCGCCTCGCTCTTGCTTTTCCCCATCGCCGCCCCGATGTCCGCCAGCGCCGCGTAGATGATCGGCACCGCGTGCCCCTCGGAGAGGACCAGCCGATCATTGGCGACGTTCCAGGGGTCCTTTGGATCCCACCGCATCACGTCATACATCAGCACCGCCACCAGGTGCGCCAGCGACAGCGCCGTGGAGGGGTGGCCGGACCCGGCCGAGGTGGTCATCTCCACGGCCAGCTTCCCGATATCAATAGCCTTCCGATTGACCGCCGCCGCATAGCTCATAGATCGCTCCAGTCCCACCCGCTGTCTCTCTGTCGCTTGTCCGCGGCGGATGTGTCAACGGCAAAACCATGTGCCGTTGCGACCGGTCGCGGGTAGAATACGATGATCATGACTTACCACGGAACGGTTCAGAACGGCGTTGTTGTGCTGGAGTCGCGCGCCAAGCTGCCGGAGGGGACGGCCGTGCGGGTTGAGCGAGTCCAGCGCACTCGCAAGTCCAGCATCGGTCGAAAAAGCTTGCCGAAGAAGAAAAGTCTGGGCCAGCGCCTCTTGAAACTCGCGGGCACAGCCCCCGGTCTCCCCTCAGACATGGCGCGCAATCACGACCACTATATCCGTGGCGGCAAGAAGCGATGAGGCGATTGTTCGCCGACACCTTCTACTACCTCGCACTGCTTTCTCCCGCGGATGAAGCTCACGCCTCCGCCGTCGAACTGACCCATGACTATGGCGGCGAGATGGTGACTACGGATTTCGTGCTGATGGAAGTGGCGGATGGCTTGGCCAGTGCACGAACCAGACGAGCCGCGGTCGCTTTGGTCGATGCGCTCCATCGAGACCCTGCCGTTCGCATCATCCCCGCGACCCGACGGCTATTCGAGCGAGCATCGCGGATGTACAGGGCGCGCAGCGACAAGAACTGGTCAATGACCGACTGCACCAGCTTTCTCGTGATGCGTGATCTCAAGCTGAGCGAAGCGCTGACGGCAGACCATCACTTCAAGCAGGCCGGCTTCGTGACGCTTCTGTAGCGCGTCGCCGCCTTCGGTGATTTTTCCCTGTGGGTGCAATCCAGTCGTCACTCAACCGCAATTGCTATCACTTGCAGCAGTAATCTTTCTGTAGATCATGCCCCGAATATGAATTCCCAGACGTTCCCCATCGATTTGAAGGCCCTTAAGCCGCTGAAGCTCGACCCTAGGAAGAGTGCCCTCGCGCCCGACGAACTAGCCACCCTCAAGCACAACATCGCCCTCTGCCGCGACGCCATCGTCTTCTTCACCTGTGTCGCGGATACCAAGGGCCTCGGCGGCCACACCGGCGGCGCCTACGACACCGTCCCGGAAGTCATGATCACCCGCGCCTTCATCGCCGGCGGGGCCCCCATCGTCCCGATCTTCTTCGACGAAGCCGGCCACCGCGTCGCCACGCAGTATTTATTGTCCGTCCTCGACGGCGACATGCCTGCCGAGCAGTTGCTGCGTTACCGCGAGTACAACGCCTGCATGCCC
>DASVUC010000063.1:0-9118 GCA_036387255.1 Tepidisphaeraceae bacterium
CGGATCGAACACTTCGGCTTGAAGATCAAATCCAGCAGCGTCGCCAGCGCCCCCAGCCGCGTCTTCCCTCCCCCGCGCGGCGCCCAAACCACCACGTCCTTCGCCGGCTCAAAAAACGCGCTCCGCACGTAATCAAACGGCGCATCATGATGCGCACAAACACTCACACGTGGAATGTGCAGCCCCAGCTTCCGCTTGATCCAATCATGCAGTTCATCGTCATTCAGCGGACATTCTCCCCGCGCCCCTTCCCCCCTCCGCACCCGATTCACCGTCACCGGCACAATCGCCGACTCCGGCGCGCTCACCACTGTCGGCTCATGCGGAGGCAACGCCTTCGTCGCGCTAACCTCCCCCGTTTCCCGAAGCGCCAGCGCCGTCACGCCTGTGTCACCTCCACCCTTCCTCTCCCACCAGTAATAAAACGGCTTCCCCTCCTCCACCACCCGATGCCGAGTCATCCCCGCGCGCTCCAGGAACGGAATCGCCCGCCCCATCATTGCAAACGACTCGATATACCTCACCGGCGTCTCGCGCAGGATCTTCCGCACGATTTCCGTCGCCAGCCCCGCGCCGCGAAACTTCGGATGCACCACCACCCGCGCGATGTTCCGCAGGTTCTGATTGATCCACTTGATCTTCTCCCCGTCATACCGCTCCTTCGCCAGCGAGAACGCCTCCTCCCGCGCCGTCGACGACAGTGTCGGATACGTCACCACCCCCACGCCCACCACCTGAGCCTCGCCTCCTTCTTCATCGTCATACATCGCCCGCCAAACCCCCGCCACCAGCGCCGGCGCCTTGTCCACATAATGAAACCGCGCCAGCTTCTCGTAATCCTCCTTCACCCCACGCTCAATCCAAATTCTCCCCGGCAACCACTCCCCATAAGCGCAAACCATCACTGGTCCCTCCCCAAAGAACTTAAATTGTTCGAGCACTTCTCTGCGTCAGCCGCAACGCTACGCGTTGCGCGTCTTTCGCATCCCCAATTGTCGTCGTCTCCGCGTCCCCATCATCCCCACCCCCATCATCACCACTCCCACCGCCCCCGGTTCCGGTACCACGACCGCTCCCGCAGCCGCCATTCCACTCGCACTCATCCCATTCACACTCCTCCCCAAATTCGAATCAACCGCAATGTAATCATCCGGCGTCACCGTGCCGCTGAAGTCAAAGTCCCCACTGATCCACCCCTCTCCCGGCGCAACGGCTCTGCCTAAGTTCGAATCCACCGCCAGGTAATCATCCGCCGTCACCTGCCCATTCAGATCCGCATCCCCAAACACCGTATACACCCCCACGATCGCGGTCGATGAAATCGTCGTCCCGCTCCCAAACGGATAATCCGTCGCCCCCACCAGAGCATTATCAAACAGAGCCAGAATAGTGTTGCCAGCAGTTTGTCCCTTGCTCGAGATCAGCCCCGTCTTGCTCGTGTCGACGCTGTCGGAGTACCCCGCCATCACCAAGTTCCGCACATCACCGAAACTCATCCCGCTGACCACCAGATCGTTATCATTCAGATCCAGGGTCGTCCCCGCAGCCAGGCTCAAGGTGTTCACATAGCTCACCCGATCCGCAGCACCACTCGCCCGCACATCGATTCGTCCCGCAGCGATCTTCAGATTCCCCGCCGCCAGTCGATTCACCGTCAGCTTCCCCGCACCCAGCTTGTTGAAGTCCCCGCTTCCCCCGTCGATGTTGCCAACAGACGAGTTGAACCCGTTGGTGTCAATGTTCCCGCTCCCCCCGCTCATCGTCACCTTCCGCGTCCCCGTCACCGCGCCGCTCGTCACCAGCGTTCCGCCGCCAAACTCCAGCACCGCAGACGCAGCGCCCAGCGCATTGTTACCGTTCACCACCACAACGCCGTCATTGATCCCGAGCTTCCCGCCGAACGAATTCTTCCCCGAAAGCAAAAGCTTCCCCGCCCCCAGCTTCACGATGCCGGCCGTCGATCCTCCCCCGATCCCCGCCGCCACCTCCACATCCACATCCTCCGGCCCATCGCCGATATTCCAATTCCCCACCCTGCCATTCAAATCCACCGTCCCCGCCAGATCCCCGGGCGCAACATTCCCGCTGAGGATGTGCGCCGCTGCCAGCGTGCCGGTGTAGTTCAAATCCCCCCGCAGCAGCAACTTCGCGGGCGTAAACGTCTCGCTCGCCAGCAGGATCGACCCTCCCTCCACCGTCGTATTCGCCAGCGCATCCAGCGTCGCCCCCGCCGCCACATTGAACACGCCCGTCGGCTTCAAGAGCGCGCTCCCTGCCGGCGTGCCCACCGCCACCGTCCGCATCGTTTTCACGTTCACCGTCCCCGCATTGCTGAACGACGAAATCAACGTCTTGGCATTCGTGTTCACGATCCCAGTCGCATCGTTCACCAGCGTCCCCGTGATGGTCCGCTGCGCATCGTTCGGGCTCGCCAGCGTCGTGATGATCCCGCTGTTCACATACCCGCTCGGCACCGACAAACTCAACGGCTGCTCCACTCCCGGACTCGCCAGCGTCACCGTCCCCGCGTTCCCCGTCCCGTTGAAGCTCCAACTGAAGCTGCTGCTGAACGTCGCACTCGGTTGCAGCGCCACATCGATCCCTGTCGGTATCGCGTTCGCCACGCTTCCCGAACTTGACGCCACAAGCTGGAACTTCGCCGGGTTCACCGTCGAGATCATCGACAGCGACCCCGCCACCCGCACCGGGTTCGCCCCGTTGATCGTCCCGCCCGTGTAGCTGAACTGTCCCGCCGTCAGCGTCCCGTCCACCGTCAGCGTACCCGCCTTCTGCTGGAACACCGAGTTCGTCGAGATCGACCGATTCGCCAGCACCGTAAACTGCCCGCTGTTGGTCACCGTTTGCAGCACATCCCCTACACCGCCCGCCGTGACCGTTCCCGCCGGCGCATTGGTGATCGACTGGCTCACCGTGTGCGATCCGCCCGAGCCGATTAAAAAGTTCACCGTCCCAGTGTTCGCGATCGTCGGCCCCGAAACGTTCGACGCCCCAAGCGTGTTGCTCGTGAAGTTCAGCGCCCCCGCGTTGTTGTACGTGTTGCTCACGTTGGCACTTAAGACCGTGCTCCCGATCGCGGTCAGCGTCAGCCCCGCAGGGTTCGATCCGATGATCGACGACGACGGCGCCAGCGAGACGTTCCCACTCGCCGACCCTCCCGAGTAGTTGAACGCATTTGCCGCCAGCGCCCCATCCAGAGTCAGGGTCCCGCCACTCTGGTTGAAGATGTTGTTCACATACAGCACCTTCCCACTCGGAACTGTGAGCCTCCCCTGGTTCGTCACGGTACCGCTGATCGTCGTGCTCGCGTTGAAGCTGGCGCTCCCGCTCACGCTGTTCGTAAACGAACTCGCGATCGTTCGCGTGCCGTCCCCGAAAGGCCCACCGCTCACCGTGAACGTCCCATTGTTCGTAAACGTCGATCCGCTCGTCGATAAGCTGATGGCGTTGTACGAGTTGAAGCTCGAAAGCGCCACCGTCCCATTGTTCACGTTCGGGAACAAGCTGAATGTGGAAGCCCCCGACACCGTCGGCCCCGGCTCCATCCGGAGTGTCACGCCCGCAGGAACATTCCCACTGATCAACGCGCCATTCCCGCTCACGACAAACGTCCCACTCGCCGGCGAAGGCAAGCTTCCCCCGCCGCTCGCTGTCTTGCTCCCAAGCGAGAGCAGCGGCTGCGTCGATGACAGGTAAACCGTCCCGCTGATCAGCCCACCTGTGTACGAAAACGTTGGCACCGCCAGGATGCCCTCGAGGTTCATCGTCCCCGCGCTCTGCGTCACGTTCCCCGTCACCGTCAGCGTCTTCCCCGCCGCCACCGAAACCGTCCCGCTGTTCAGCAAGGACGTCATCGCGCCGTTGGCCTGGAAGTCCAGCACCCCGCTCGGCCGGTTGTCCATGATCCCGCTCAGCGACCGCGTCGCCGTATCACTCCCCAGCGCCGGCACGATGCTGAACGTCCCGCTGTTCGTCAGCGTTCCCGTCCAACCCAGGCTCACCCCGTTGTTGTTCAGCGACGAACCCACCTTCACCAGCCCGCTGTTCGCCGCCGCCAGCGTCGGCCCGCCGCCAACCACGCTGACGTTCAACCACGTCGCGTTCATCGCGATCCCGCTCGTGTTGGTGGGCGCCAGCGACAGTGTCGCCCCGCTCGGCAGGTTCCCCGAGAACGACGCGCTCGTCCCATTCACCAGGAAATGCCCGCTCCCAGTAATCGCCGTGTCGGCGCCGAAGTTGATCAACCCACCGAACGGCACGTTCACCGTCCCGTTCACCTTCCCCGCGTTGTAATTGAATCGCCCGCTCTGCCCCAGGTTCAGCGTCCCCTGCACGTCGAACGTCCCGCCGTTGACGTTGTAGATCCCAAACGGATTTCCCGTCACCGTCACGTGCGAGGGGATCGTCACTACGCCGCTGCTCGCAAACGAATTTCCCAGCGACGTGTTCGCATTGATGTATAGCGCGGCGCCCTGCGCCACCGAGATCGGAATGTTCTGGCTCAGAACCCCGCCGCTGTCCGTCCTCACCGTTCCCTCGTTTACAAACAGCGGCGTCGCAAGCGACGAAGGCTGCGACAGCAGCATCGTCCCCGCGCCCCACTTCACAATCCCCAGCGAGCTCGATGCGTGCAGCGCAGTCGAAAAGCTCGCGCTCGAGTTGATCGTCATCCCCCCGTTCATCGTGATCGAACCGCCCGTAAAGCTATACCCCGGCGAATCGATGATCAGCCCATCCGCAGTCAGCGCGCCCGCCGACGTGCTCACCGTCACAGCACCGCCGGTTCCTCCAAGGTAAGCAATGCTGTTGTTCGTCCAGGAGACATTCCCCACCCCGTCATGCCACCCCACATTGGTCGCGTCCAGTGTCCATGTCCCTTCGCCGCCCTGCGCTCCCGCAGTCGCCCCGTCCCCATCCCAGCTCAAGATCGCTGCCCGCGCGCCCGTGCTCAACCTGACCCCCAGCACCGCCGCCGCCAGCGCAGCCGATTTCCTCATCCCCAACTTCAATCGCTTTGCTTGCCCCATGAATCACTCCTGGCGCGCCCGTGATGTGGCGTGACTCGCTCGCCGCAGCGCAGCGGGAGCGCACCCTCTATTCAACCCCACACCCCGCCCCTCCGCAAACAAAAAATCCACCCACCGCCATACGAAACCCTCCCCTCCGCCCATCTTCCCACGAGCTTCGTCTCTCCCCCCTCCTCCCCCTCTCCCGATACTCCGGAAGTTCTCCCTCGTTCCGCTCTCCCGGTCCTCCGGGAGAGGGTAGGGTGAGGGCTCTTCCCGTCCACCAAAACCCCTCACTTCACCATCCACCTCTCCCGTCAGCCGCAACGCTACGCGTTGCGCGATCCCCCGACCCCACCTCAACCACCCCAAAATCACACCGCACCTTCACATCCGCCCCCAGCGCCGGCTCCAGGTCATTCCGCGCCGTCGCCACCACCACCGACGCTTTCTTCAGTTGATCGACGCTCCGCCTCAGGCACCGGCACACCACCCGCGCCGTCAGCAGGTCCAGCACCGAGCAAAACTCATCCGAAACGATCACGGCATTTTTGTGATGCTGCGCTTGCCACAGCGCCATCGCCCATCTCAGGCGCCAGCGCTGGCCTTCACTCAGTTCCGTCGGGCGCCGCAGGTACGTCCACACCTCGCCAAGCCCCAGCCGGCCGAGCATCGCCAGCACCTCCTCCAGTTCCTCCTCCTCAAAACAGTCCACGGTCATCACGTCCGGCAGCCGAATCCGATCCACATGAATCCACGTCCGATTCTTCTGTTTCCGCTGCATTCTCCGCAAAAGCGAAGACTTGCCCGACCCGCTCGCGCCCGTGATCGCCGTGATCGTCCCGGGCGCCAGCGCCAGCTCCGGCGTCTCGACCTCCGCCTGCGCCACGCCCACCTTGCCGCCCTTGCCCTTGATGCCGAACCACTCCATCACTTTCTTCGCCCGCTCGCTCAACACCTCTCCCGTTTGCCGCTTCATCTTGCTATCCTCCTTTGCGCTCATGTCCCAGCTCCACTTCAAGAAATGCTTCTGGCCGATGATCATGAGCGGCCAGAAACGCACGACGATCCGCAGGTGGAACGCCCCCCGCGTAAAACCTCAATCCCGCGCCTGGGCGCCCGGACTCGGATGGCTGTTCGTCGAATCCGTTGAGCAGATCGACCTCAAAAAGCTCACCCTCGCCGACGCCGAGGCCGATGGTTTTGCCTCGGTGGTGTCGATGCAAAAAACGCTTTTCGACTTTTACCCCGACTACAAAACCGATGGCCGAAACTGGTTCCGCGTGACCTTCCGCCCCGAGCAGATCCAGCAGCCCGCCCCCACGCTCTTTTCTCAGTAAACCGTTTCCCAAAGCCGCTTGGCCGCGCCCAGGCCCTGGTGCCAGGCGGTCAGAAACTCCAGGCGCTTCTTCACTTCCCTGGGCCCCATGCCGTGCTTCTGCCCGATCTCTTTACAGTTCATCCCCAGCAGCAGCCGCTCGACGCCCATCTGCCGCAGGTCCGCGGGCAGCGGGCATTTTTCGTTCATAAGCGAGATGACCACCGGGTCGTAAAGCCGGCGGCAAAGTTTGTCGATTCGCCGGCAGACATTCCCCGGCGTGCGCTTGAGCAATTCGGCAATCCGACGTTTGGGCGTGTTGCGGAGGACGAGTTCGATGAGCAGGCGGTCCTGCTCGGGCAGGAGCGCCGCGCGCTTGAGCGCGGCCTTGAGGCGCTGCTGATTGTCCGGCACTTCCCGATGCGCGTGCTCGAGCACGTAATTCGTTACAGTTCTCATGGCCCTTCCCTCAGCCAACGGCTGTCAACGCCACCTTCCAACCTGTTCAACAGTCAATGAACAACCCGCGGAAGAAGTTAGCGAAATGTTAGGTAAATGTAAAGGCTAAAGTAGAAGGAGTGTTTCTGTCTCAAGCTGCTTCGCGGAATGCACTTAGGCCACTTCCGAAACTTTTCCTCAACTTTTTCGACTAACAGTTGCTGAACAGCAGGTTGAACCATTCGCGCCCGCCGCGCGACCTCCTGTATCGGGCGCCGTTCCGTTTCCGCGCCCGCCGGACATTCTTATATGATCGTGCCCCACGAACTCGTCCCCCTTGCAACCGGGTGCCGCCTTGCTTCTTCGCACTGAACAGAAGACCAAACGACGCAGACGAACTCTCATCATTGCCGGGGTGCTGGCGGTTGTGGTGGGGGTGGGGCTCTGGTTGACGATGAAGTCGCGCGCCAACAACAAGGCGGCGGATGCGGTGATGACGGTGCGGACGGAGGCGGCGGCGCGGGGGGACCTGGTTGAGATGGTGAGCGCGCCGGGGCAGGTGCAGCCTAAGACGAAGGTGCAGATCAGCGCGCGGGTGGCGGCGCGGATCCTGGAGCTGCCGTTCGATGAAGGGATGGCGGTGAAGAAGGGGAATGCCGCGGAGAAGGGTTCATTGCTGGTGAAGCTGGATGCGACCGAGATGGAGGCGCAGCTTCGGGCGACGGAGGCTCGGGCGAACGCGCAGCGGGCGCAGCTCGAGGAGGCGCAGTCGCGAATTTTGGCGAGTGATGCGGAGATCGCGGCGGCGAAGGTAATGCTGGAGGACGCGAAGCGCGACCTGGGGCGGCAGAAGCAATTGCTGACGTCGAAAGATGTGAGTCAATCGCTCGTGGATCAGGCGCAGGCGAAGGTGGATCAGCAGGAGAAACAGCTGGAGGCCTCGCAGCGGCAACTGGAGGCTTCGAAGAAGAACCTGGTGGTGCTGAAGCATCAGATCGATGCGGCGGAGGCGGAGATCGCGCGAGCGAAGGACAACTTGAGCTACACGGCGATCTATTCGCCGATCGATGGGATTGTGACACGGATGAACGCCAAGATGGGGGAGATGGTCGTCATGGGGACGATGAACAATGCGGGGACGGTGATCCTGGAGGTTTCGGATTTGTCTGAGATGCAGGTGGATGCGCAGATCGACGAGAGCAACATCGCGGCGGTGAAAGAGGGGCAGAAGGCAAAGGTGCGGATCAGCGCTTATCCGGATGAGGTGTTTGATGGGGTGGTGAAGAACGTGGGGCTGGACACAGCGGAGCAGCAGCAGCGGATGATGGGCGGGGGCGGGGGAAACCAGGGGAAGTGGTACAAGGCCAAGGTGGTGCTTCAGACGAAGGGGCGGCGTGTGCCGGCGGGGCTCAGCGCGGATGTGGATATTGAGACCAACGTGCATCGCGGCGTGTTGAAGGTGCCGACGCAGGCGGTGATGGGGAGGAACATTGATGAATTGCCGGAGGCGGTGAAGGGGAAGGCCGAGGTGGACAAGAGTAAGACGCTGGCGACAGTGGTTTATGTGTATCGGGACGGGAAGGCGGAAACGGTGCCGGTGACCATTGGGCCCGGGGATATGACGCACACGGTGATTGCGGCGGGATTGAAGGAAGGGGAGAGGGTGATTGTGGGGCCTTATAAGGTACTGCCTACTTTGGCGGATGGGGCGAAGTGTAAGGAGGAGGGGGCGACGACGCAGCCGACTACTCGGACGGCAACCCAGGGCGCGGTTGCAGCTGGAAATTCGAAATAAGAAATCCCAAACAAATTCGAAATTCAAATGGACAAAGAGGAAAACGGGAAGCGGGTTTATGACTTGGAGGAGCGGACGGCAATGTTTGCGAAGCGGTGCCGGGAGCTGATTCGGGTGGTACCGCGGACGGTAACGAATCGTGAAGACGCGAAACAGCTCGCGCGATGCTCGGGATCGGTGGCGGCCAACTACCTCGAGGCAAATGCAGCGTTGGGGAAGAAAGATTTCCAGATGCGGGTGCGAATACCTAGGAAAGAGGCGAAGGAGAGCAAGCTGTTTCTCCGACTGCTGTACACGGACAACACGGATGCGCAGGAGATGGAGCGAACTGCGCTTGTTCAGGAAGCGACGGAGTTAATCAGCATCTTTGGCGCCATTCTTCGTAAGTCGGAGTAGCCGTTTCGAATTTGCTGTTTTGGATTTCGAATTTGTTTGGGATTTCTTATTTCGAATTTCCGGAGGATGAAGAACTGAGTGATATAGATTGAGCAGTGAAGCGGGTCGGCCCCTCACCCCCGCCCTCTCCCGGGTACGGGAGAGGGC
>DASVUC010000064.1:0-12987 GCA_036387255.1 Tepidisphaeraceae bacterium
TGGAAGAGCCCTCACCCTGCCCTCTCCCGGAGTACCGGGAGAGGGGAAGAGGGAGCAGTACCGGGAGAGGGGGAGAGGGAGGAGTGCCGGGAGAGGGGGAGAGGGAGGAGTGCCGGGAGAGGGGGAGAGGGAGGAGTGCCGGGAGAGGGGGAGAGGGAGGAGTGCCGGGAGAGGGGAAGAGGGGAAGGTCAACGGGAGCTACCAGCGGAGTTTGTCGGGGAAGTACGCCGCGATGAGTTCCTGGTAGAAGGGCTTGAGCTGTTCGACGTTGGGCTTGGCTTCGGCTTTGGAGTAGAGGTCGTAGGGGTTGAAGCGCCTGACGTAGTCGAACATCCGCTTGTCGTAGTCGCTCATGAGGTGTTCGTAGGCGCCTTCGCGGTGGGCGGCGTAGAAGCTGTGGTAGCGGATGGGGTAGAGGGCTTCGTCGGGGAGGTGGTCTTTGACGACGTTGTAGAGGTATTCGTCGTGGCCCCAGGAGAGGTGGACTTTGTGTAAGCCGCAGCCGGGTTGGTAGACGCCGGTGTCGGTTTGGTAGGTGGGGTTTTGGCTGTCGGGATTGAGATCAAAGAATTCGGGAAAGACGACTTTGTCGGAATATTTGCAGCCGACGGGGAAGGTGTCGCCGACGACGGCCCACTGAGGCTCGCCCCAGAGGCAGAGGATCTTGCCGAGGTCGTGGATGAGGCACGTGAGGATGAGCCAGCGCGGCTGGCCGTCCGCGCGGGCGCTTTCGGCCGCTTGGATGAGGTGCTCGATCTGGGTGAGGTCTGTATCGGGATCGGAGTCGTCGACGAGGGTGTTGAGGTATTCCATCGCCTCCCAGATGCCCATCGTTTTCTTGTCGAGCGAGAGGTACTGCTTCTTCTTCTGCTGGACGAAGTCGTAGGTCTGGTGGGTGTGGTTGAGGCGGTAGAACTCCTTGACGCTGGGGCGGGCTTCCTTGCGGTAGTCGCGGAATTCCTGTGCGGCTTTTTTGGGGACGAAGTTGGGAGCCTTGGGGTCGGCGGATTGGGTGGGGTAGCGGTCTTTGAGGAATTCTTCCCAGTGCTCCATGGTTTCCGGGGGCAGATCCTGGGAAGGCGCGGGTTGAGAGGGAGTGGACATGAGGTGCTCCGTCGGTGCGAATAACGGGCGCTGAAGCGTACGACGGCATTCAGTATACCGTTACCTGGCGAAGGTGACGTGGCCGAAGTTGGAGGGGATGTGGAAGTTGATTTCGCCCATGGCGGACCAGGAGGCGTACTGCGGATCGCGGGGCGTGGGGTAGAGCATGCGCGCGAAGTTGATGCGCCAGGTTTCGCCGGCCCTGGGCGTGATGCCTAGATCAGCGAAGGGGATGGCCACTTCGATGGTCCACTTTTGGTCTCGAGCTTTTGGATCATTCAATGTGCCGGTGACTTGGACGGCGGTTTTCAGGTTCGGCAGGTGCCTGCCGGGCGCGGGTTTCCCGCCCTGGTCGTAGGGCTTGGGCATCTGGAGGTCGTAGGTGGTGTTGAGCGCGTTGACGCCGATCTCCCAGTAATTTTGGCCGTCGCCGTCGGGGTCGATGAATATTTCAAAGCAGTTCTCTTGCCAGAGCGGGTCATTGCGCTTGCGCATGAGGGCGCGAATGTCGGTGTCTTGCAATTCGGCGGCGATGTAGAGCGTCGCGTCGTCCCAGAGAACTTTGCAGCGGGTGCGGTGGAGCGGGGCGGGGTGGCTAGAGCCGAGGATGTTGATGAAGTCTGTGGTCCAGGGGGCTTGCTTCCAGTTTTGCTCGTCGAGAATGCCGTCGATGGTGATGGGGGAGACGGTGCGCGTGGCGGTGTAGGTGGGGAGGGAGGGGGAGGTGGTGGCGAGGAGGATAAGGATGGAGATGATGTTCATGAAGGGGATGCATGGGCGAGACGCCCATGGTAGGCAGGGCAACAGAGGTTGATGTTGGGTGGTAACGAAGGTGAATGAATAACAGAAATTTCCTTTGGATTCTCCTGTCGTTGGTGGTGGTTGTGGCTGGACGTGATGCGCAGGGGGCGGGGCGGGAGCTGAAGTATCCCGTGAAGACGAAGCGGACGCTGTGGTCGGCGGAGGAGATCGCGACGGCTCGGGAGAATGTGAAGAAATATCCGGCGGCGAAGAAGATTGCGGATGATGTGGTCAAGGCGGCGGATTATTGGGTGGATTGGTCGGATGAGGAGTTGGTGGGGCTGGTGACGGATTCGCGTGTGCCTCGGGCGTTTGAGACGGGGACGGGCGGGTGCCCGAAGTGCGGGCACAAGCTGTATGAAAAGTATACGCAGTATGGGTGGACGATCGATCCGAAGCTGCCGTTCAAGGTGAAGTGCCCGATTGATGGGAGCGTGTATCCAAGCAACGATTACGGCAATTTTTACAAAAGCAACTTCAAGGAGAAGAAGGGGTGGGAGACGGAGTTCGTGGACGATGGGTGGGGGTGGAAGAATCCCAAGGACGGGGAGAAGTACTGGTTTGTGGCGTACTGGAACCACTGGATGTGGCACAAGCACCTGACGCCGGGCGTGCGGACGCTGGGGCGGGCATATCTGCTGACCGGGGATCAGAAGTACGCGCACAAGGCGATCGTGCTGCTTCACCGGATCGCGGAAGTGTATCCGGCGATGGATCACGAGAACCAGTCGCGTTATGGGGAGATGATGAAGGCGCGGGGGGCGCATTATCCGGGAAAGGTTGTCAACGCGATTTGGGAGACGGGGCTGGCGGAGAATGTCACGGAAGCGTACGACGATGTGTGGGATGCGATCGATTCGGATGAGAGCGCGCAGAAGCTTTTTAAGAAGAGCGGGGAGGAGATTCGCAAGTTCATCGAGGCGAACTTTCTGGAAGATGCGATCGAGGCGGTGTTCAGCGCGAAGATCCGCGGGAATTTTGGGATGCACCAAAACACGCTGGTGTACCTGGGGATCGTGCGGCAGTTTGGGGAGACGGACAAGTGGTTCAATGAGCTGCTCAACCGGAGCACGGACAATCGCGGCGTGCTGGGGTTGAACTATGCGCTGTACAACCTGATCAGCCGGGATGGTTTCCCGGATGAGAATGCGCCGGGATACAACATCATCTGGGTGAGCAAGATCGCGGAGTATGGGGAGCTGCTCTCGCGCATGGGGCGGGACGTGTTTGCGTATCCGAAGACGAAACGGCTTTTTGATGCGCCCATTGATCAGGTGGTGATGGGGTTGAAGACGCCGACCATTGGGGATACAGGGAATGTGTACGGGGGCCTGACCGGGCAGAATGCGGAGGTGTATCAGACGGGGTATCGGCATTATCGGGATGAGCGGTACGTGAGGTGGCTGGGGCAGATGGGGGCGGTGGGGGAGAAGGGGTTTAAGTCGTTTGAGTCGTTGATTCATCCGGCGATTGAGGCAGCGAAGGGTGGTGGAGAAAGAGCCCTCACCCTGCCCTCTCCCGGAGTACCGGGAGAGGGGAGAAGTGGGGGAAATACGGTGGCGCCGCAGAAGTCTCGGCTAATGGACGGGTATGGGCAGGCGATTTTGAATAATGCGAAGGACAGCGTGGCGCTGTCGATGTTTTATGGGCTGCATTTTGGGCATGGGCATTTTGATCGGATGAACATCGAGGTGTTTGGAGGAGGGGAGTCGCTGGTGCCGGACCTGGGGTATCCGGATGCGATGAACGAGTTTGTGAAGGGGATTTATTCGTGGTCGAAGAACACGATCTCTCACAACACGGTGACGGTGGATGCGCAGCGGCAGGTGGGGAATGTGCCGGGGGAGGTTAAGCTGTTTGCGGATGGGAAGTGGGCGCGGGTGGTGGATGTGGATGCGGCGGGGACGTATCCGCAATGCTCGCAGTATCGGCGGGCGGTGGTGATGGTGGATGTGGGGGAGGGGCGCTCGTACTTCGTAGACTTCTTCAACGTGAAGGGTGGCGGTCAGCATGATTATTCGCTGCATGGGCCGCCGGGGACTTTTACGATAAAGGGTGGGAAGTGGGGCGAGCCGCAGCGGAAGGGGACGCTGGCGGGAGAGAATGTGGAGCTTGGGTATCTGTACGATCGGCCGGAGATGGAGGCGAAGGGTTACGCGGGGGGATACTCATCGTATGCGGGGTCTGGGTTTCAGCATTTGTACAACGTGACGAAGCTGGAGGGCGGCGCGGGGGAGTGGGTGGCGGATTATTCGCATGAGAAAAATGAGAAGGCGCGGGTGAGGATTCGGGTGATGGATCAGCCGGGGCAGGAGGTGATGCTGTGCGATGCGCGGGTGTCGCCGGTGAAGTATCCGCAGATTCTGAAGTACATCATCGCGCGGAAGAACGGGAGCGGGGTGGCCAGTGCGTTTGTGAGCGTGATCGAGCCGTATGCAGACCGTCCGGTGATCAAGAGCGTGAAGCGCGAGGGGGAGACGGTGACGGTGGAGTTGGAGGATGGGCAGAAGGACGTGATTGCGTATGAGCCGGAGGCGTCGCGGGTGACGGTGAGGCGCGGGGAGAAGACGTGGAGCGCGGTGAGGGAGAAGACGGGTAGCGTGGCGAGCGTGGATCCGGCGAAGTCGATTGTGAAGATTGCGGCGGGAAAGGGCGCGTCGCTTGAAGGGCGGGTGGTTCATTTCTCAAATCCGCTGCATCGGACGGCGCATCCGGTGGTGTCGTCGCGCATCGTTGGAGATGAGGTGGAACTGACGCTGAAGGATGATGTGCTGGTGGGGAAGGTGCGGATTGACGCGCTGGAGCCGGCGGCGGTGGTGACGGGGACGGCGCTCTCGTTTTCCCCGGCGTATCGCGGCGCTTGGTTGTGCACGAGCGATTACCAGGGATACCAGCGGATCGCGGGGGTGGAGGGCGGGAGGATTGTGCTGGAGGAAAAGTTGCCGGCGGATCATCCGTTTAAGGTGGGGCAGGATGCATGGATTGTGGATGTGGGGCCGGGGGATGGGGTGGAAAGCGCCGCCGTTTCGGAAAAGGGGGAATGATGAAGTGGGCGGCGCTGGTGGTGCTGGGCTGGTGCGCGAGCGTCCGCGCGGAGATCGTTGTGGAGAAGGTGGACGATCGGCGGAGTGATGGCTGCGTGGAAGTGCGGGGAGTGGGGGCGGGGGCATTTGAGCCGGAGATTTGGGAGAAGGGGACGGTGAACCTGGTGTCGGACGTGCGGCAGCCGATGCTGGAGCCGCGAGAGGGGAAGTTTCGGAACATCTATGCACCGTCGGCGGTGGAAGTTGAGGGCGGGTGGAGGTTGTTCTTCGGCGGGTGGGATGGCACGGCGAGCGGGAATGATCAGATCTATACGCTGACAACTTCGGATTGGCGCGCGCTTGAGGATCGTCGCCCGGTGATTGAGCATGGGGCGTTTGAGCATGTGTGCAACGTGAGCGCGCTGCGGGGGGAGGATGGCAGATTCGAGCTGATGTGCACGGCTTATCCGGATGCGAAGGGGCTGAACAAGCCGGCGCTGTTTCGCGTGGGGGATGGGGCAAAGAGCTTGCGCGCATCGGCGGAACACTTGATCAGCATTCGGGGGTATGAGCCGTTCGCGTCGGCGGACATCAATGGGATGAACGTGATTTTGCGCGAGCGGGGCGCGTGGCGGTTGTACTTCAACAACTTCAGGGACTTTGGCAAGACCTTCCTGGCGCGCAGCGAAGACGGGAAGAGTTGGACTTACGAGGGCGTCGCGCTGGAAGCGCCGCTGATGGTCAATGATGTGAAGAAGGTGAGGGCGCGGGGGCAGGACTGGTACCTGATGGCGCTGCATCACAATGCGGGCGATTTGCAGTATTCGCTTTCGCGCGATGGGAGGGCCTTTGGCAAGCCGATGACGTTGCTGACCAGCGGCGGGGTTGCGGATGGGTATATCGTGGCGGTGGGTTGGGTGGTGCAGAAGGACCGCGTGCTGGGCGTGCTGTATGGGGCGGGATCCGCGGGGTCGCTGGATCAGAATCGGATCTTTGCGCGGTGGGTTCAGAAGAAGGTGGAGTGGGTTTCGGAGGATGGAAAGCGCGCAGCGCCGACGGGGGCGCTGGGGCCGGATGTTGTGCGGTTTGATGTTTCGGGAAAAGGCAAGTTTGAGGTTCTCAGCGAGGATGCGAAAACGGTGCTTGGGTCGAGCGCCCGGATTACCGTGATGGGCGGCGAAACTTGGCGCATCGTGCTAAAAGCTCAGGAGTAGCCGCCGCTTATTGGGGCTGTGCGGTTTAACGGGGCGCGGGGGTTAGCAGATATGCGTCAAATGCCGCAGTTGATGTTTTAAGCAGGTATGACGGCTATATAATCATTCCCGTGTTTGAGCGGCACAACAGCATTCGACCGAGGCGCTTGCGGCTTCAGCCGCAGCTTCGCCGGATGCTTTCGCGCGTGACGCTGCGGCGCAGCGATTTCATCGTCCCGATCTTCGTTCGCGAGGGGAAGAACATTCGGGCGGAAGTGGGGTCGATGCCAGGGGTTTATCAGATGTCGCTGGATGTGGCGACGGATTGGCTGGCGCGGCGGGCGGAGGAGGGGTTCGGCGCGTACCTCGTTTTTGGCGTCATCGAGCGGGAGAAGAAGGACCCGATTGGCTCGCCTGCGCTGGACCCGGACAACATCGTGTGCAAGCTGATTCGCAGGAGTACTGAGCAGAAGATCCCGATGGCGGCGATCACGGACTTGTGCTTCTGCGAATATACGAGCCACGGGCATTGTGGCGTGCTTTGCGATGATCGCAGCACGGTGAAGAACGACGAGACGGTCGAGCGGCTGGTGATGCAGGCGGTGAATCACGCACGCGCGGGCGCCTCCGTCGTCGCGCCGAGCGGGATGATGGACAACATGGTGGGGGGCTTACGGAAGGGGCTGGATGATGCGGGGTTTGCGGATGTGTCGGTGCTGTCTTATGCGGTGAAGTATGCCAGCGCGTTTTACGGTCCGTTCCGGGATGCGGCGGATTCGGCGCCGGAGTTTGGGGATCGGCGGTCTTATCAGATGGATCCGAGCCGGGGGCTGGATGAGGCGATTCATGAGGTGGAGCTGGATGTGAGACAAGGGGCGGACATGGTGATGGTGAAGCCGGCGGGGGCGTATCTGGATGTTATTGCGGCGGTGCGGGATCGGGTGCACGTGCCGGTGGTGGCTTACCAGGTGAGCGGCGAGTATTCCATGATCGAGGCGGCAGCGCGCAACGGATGGCTGGATCATGATCGGACGATCCTGGAGTCGCTGACGGCGATCAAGCGCGCGGGGGCCGATTTGATTATCTCGTATTACGCCGAGCGGCTCGCGAAGCTGTTGCCGGCGTAGGGCGAATGTGGGTGGCGGAGCCACGTTAGAGCTGAACGATTGATGTCATGCTGAGGTACTCCGAAGCATCTGGCACTGGACGTCGATCCAGCTAGATCCTTCGGAGTACCTCAGGATGACAGTCAAGATTATCGCACGTCGGTCAGTTGAGGCGTTGGAGGGAAGATGAGTGCTGTGGGTGATCATTGCGCGCTGCGGGAGCGGCGCGGATTCACGCTGGTTGAGCTTCTGGTGGTGCTTGGCATCATCGCGATGCTCATTGCGCTGCTGGCGCCGGCGGTATCGGCCGCGCGGAGGGCGGGGAACAAGGCTGCCTGCTCGCAGAACCTTCGGCAGATCGGGGTGGCGATCCAGGTTTATGCCATCGAGAACAAAGGGCGGCTGCCGCTGGCGGAGATCGTTACGGTTGATGACGCCAATAACGTGCTGGGGTATGTGAGCTGGGACGATTTGCTGAACCGGGCGCTGGGCGGGCGGATGGATTCGGTGGAGATGGATGCGCTGTACGCCACGCGCGATCTGGCGGTGATGCATTGTCCGGCGGATTTTCTTCCGGTGCAGGGGATCTCGGATCCAAAGGCGCTGCGGAGGTCGTATGCGCTGAATCGGGCTTACACGATTGTGGCGGGAAACATGGGGATCGGGGGGAAGCTGGTGGTGAGCCCGAAGTATCCGCCGGACCGGTCGGCGAGCTTGAAGATGTCGGACATCCGCCGGCCGGCGGAGCAGATCGCGGTGGTGGAGCGGCCGGTGGGGAACAATGTTCTGGGCGGGCCGAACGGGTTTGTGGATCGGGCGGCGCAGCAGGTGGTGGATTCGTTTGCGCCAAATCCGGGTGCGCGCGGGCCGCATGGGGAGCGGTGGAATTATCTGTTTTTGGATGGTCACGTGCAGGCGATGAAGCTGGAGGAGACGCTGAAGGGGGACAAGAATGGGTTTAGTCTGTGGTTGGTGAATTCAATTTGGACGCGGGAGCCGAATGATTGATTGGGGAGTGAGATGTGCAGCAGACCCTCACCCCTGCCCTCTCCCGGGTACGGGAGAGGGAGGAGAGTTTTTGGCGGAGTGGGGGTGAGTGCCTGCCGAAAAGAGCCCTCACCCTGCCCTCTCCCGGGGTACCGGGAGAGGGGGAAGAGGAGAGAGTTCCTGGCGAAGTGGAATGATCTGGTAGTCGAGGGAGGGCCCTCACCCTGCCCTCTCCCGGAGTACCGGGAGAGGGTGAAGAGGGGGAGTGATGTCTGCGCGAGAGATTACACCGCGGCTTCTTTGGGGGAGACCAGGCGCTCGCGGTAGCTGATGCTTCTGAGGCGGTTGATGGCGGCCAGGTACGCTCGGGCGCTGGCTTCGAGGATATCGGTGGAGATGCCTCGGCCTTTGATGGTTAGGCCGGAGTGCTCGAGCTCGACGTGGACTTCGCCGAGCGCTTCTTTCCCCTTCGTCACCGCGCGGATGCGGTAATCGGTGAGGTCCGCTTTGACCTGGGTGATGCGGGAAATGGCCGAGTAGATTGCATCGACAGGCCCATCGCCGGCCGCCGCCTCCTGCTGCTGCTCGCCGTTGGAATCGCGGAGAATGACCGTCGCCGTCGGGATCGTGTTGTTTCCGCTGACGACCTGCAAGCCGATGAACTCCCACAATCCTTTGGTCAGCTCGAGTTGATCATCCACCAGCGCCTCGAGGTCTTCGTCAAAGACTTCCTTTTTCTTATCGGCGAGCTTCTTGAAGTTGGCAAAGGCGCTTTCCAGTTGTTCATCGGTCAGTGTGTAGCCCAAAGTCTTGACGCGATCTTTGAACGCATGTCGGCCGGAGTGTTTGCCGAGGACCAGTTCATTTTTCTGGATGCCGACGGTGGCGGGATCCATGATCTCGTAGGTCTCCCGGAACTTCAGGACGCCGTCCTGGTGAATACCGGATTCGTGGGCGAAGGCGTTCTGGCCGACGATCGCCTTGTTGCGCTGGACGATCATTCCGGTGAGGGTGCTGACCATTCGGCTGGCGGGATGGAGCTTGGTGCTGTCGATGCGCGTGGCGATCTTGTAGAAGTCGGAGCGGGTCTTGAGCGCCATGACAATTTCTTCGAGCGCCGCGTTACCGGCGCGTTCACCGATGCCGTTGATGGTGCACTCGATCTGGCGTGCGCCGTTCTCCATCGCGGAGAGGGAGTTGGCGACGGCCAAGCCCAGGTCGTCGTGACAGTGCGAGGAGAGGATGACGTTTTTCTCTCGGATGCTGGGGAGCTTCCTGATCAGGTGGGAGAAAATTTCGCCATAGCCTTTGGGCGTGGCGTAGCCGACGGTGTCGGGCAGGTTGATGGTTCGCGCGCCGGCTTCGATGGCGGCGGCGGTGATTTCCTCGAGGAACTCCATCTCCGTTCGGCTGGCATCTTCGGGAGAAAACTCGACGTCATCCGTGTACTGAAGCGCCTGCTGAATGGACTCGACGCTGATGCGGATGATGTCTTCCTTGCCTTTGCGCAGCTTGTGTTCGCGATGGATCTTGGACGTTGCGCAGAAGACGTGGATTCGCGAGAGGGCCGCGTGCTTCACCGCTTCGCCGGCGCGGGCGATGTCTTTCGGCGTGCAGCGCGCCAGGCCGCAGATGCGCGAGCTAGTAATTTCGCTGGCGATCGTTTTGACGGATTCGAAGTCGCCGTCGGAGCTGATGGGGAAGCCGGCTTCGATGATGTCGACGCCGAGCTGCTCGAGGAGGCGGGCGATCTCGACTTTTTCGGCGAGGGTGAGCGTGGCGCCGGGAGATTGTTCCCCATCGCGCAACGTCGTGTCGAAGATTCGCACCGTTTCCATACCGACTCCTGTAGCTGAGGCCGCTTTGCGACCGGTGTACCAACAAAAAAACCCTACGATCTCGATCGTAGGGCCGGCTCAAATTCATCTTGGCAGCGGAGGGCTTACGATCGTGCGCACGAATTTCCGAGGCCGCTAAGGCCAAGGGTAAGTCGCGAGATCGAATACACCAGACGCTGCATGTTGAGGATGATTTAACAATGCGGGCAAAGCAATGTCAAGGCGGTAGTTGCGCGGTGCGTGTGCAATTTCAGGAAAAGCCCGACAGGTTGCGGCCGCTTCGTGGCACATCTTTTTCTAGAGACCGGTTGGTGAAGTTGGGATAGCTGTAGCGGCGTCTTACGTTGCAGGCGTCGATGTTCAGCTTTGCCACGTCTTTTAGAGGGAAGTGCCAGTGGTTGCGCCTGGTCATGACATCCAGCAAGAGCTGTTCGTCGCCAAGGCGGCTGACGGAAGCGAGCTAAAGCTGGTGCGCCTGGTGGACGGTCGCTGCGCGATTTGTCACGGAGGGGAAGTGGTGCGAACGGGTGGGTTCGGTGAATCTGATGTGGACGCGATGGTTGGAGAATTTCTCGCGATGATCGATGCCGTTTGAACACAATGTCGCACTTGACGATTTCCGGCACCTTGGGCCAAAGTCGCAAAAGGTGAAGGAAGCCCGCGATGTTTTTGCGGGTAAAACCGATGGTTGAACGATCGACCAAGTGCAAAGTGCTGGTCGTTGAGGACGACCCTGTTTCCTGCCAGGCGATGCAAGCGCTGCTCACGCGCTGGGGACACGAGGTGTCCAGCTGCTACACTTCCGCAGACGCGATTGAGAGTCTCGACGACCGCGCGCACCAGTGCATTATTCTCGACTTGATGCTGCCCGGCGTGAACGGGATTGAGGTGCTCCGGGCGATCCGGGAGCGCGGCCTGCCGATCCACGTCGCGGTGGTGACGGGCGCATTTGATCCCGCGCTCCTGCGGGATGTGCGGGCGCTGAAGCCTGATCTTTTTCTGAAAAAGCCGATCGAGCTTTCTCAGCTTAAGGACTGGCTGGAAACAGTTCATGATCACGCGGATTGAGGGGCAGACTGGCGCGCTTGCGGCAGTAGTGATTTCGGCGTGCTTATCAGACGCCGCTCACGCCGGCTGAAAAGCCGCAGATTAATCAGTAAATCCCCTAAAACCCGTCTTGTTCCCTCCCGATACGTGGCTTGCCTGCGTCATTTCGTCGACAGGTCACACTTATTGGGAAGGGCTTCATGAACAATCGTCGTAACCGCGTCCGCAACCTGCTTGAGACACTCGAGAATCGCCTGCTGATGGCGATCATTCCGGTCACCAACAATCTGGACAGCGGTGAAGGATCGCTCCGCGATGCGATCAGCGTTGCGCAGGACGGCGACACAATCGATCTGGCAAGTGTGACAGGGCCGATCACGCTGACGAGTGAAATCAGTGTGGCCAAGACTGTGTCGTTGCAGGGTCCGGGCGCGGATGTGCTGTCGATTGACGGCGGTAACGCGACGCGGCTGTTCAACCTTTCGGGTGGCGGTTCATTTTATCTGAAGGGCGTGTCGCTGACGCACGGCTACGCGGGCGCGGGCGGAGCGATCCTCGCCACCGCAACGACGACGCTGGAAGAAGTAAGGTTCATTGACAATCACAGCGGCGGCAAAGGCGGCGCGATCAGCTCGAATCAGGAACTGACGCTGATCAACTGCACCTTTGACAGCAACAGCGGCATCTCAACCGTCGACACCGCCATGGGCGGGGCGATCTGGTCGCATGGTGGCGTGGTGGACATGACCGGCTGCACGTTCGTCGGCAATTCAGCCGTGGGCACGGCAGACTTCGATGGATCGGCGTTGGGCGGCGCGATCGCCGCGTGGAACGGGACATTGGTGAACATCACCAACTCGACCTTCACGTTGAACGAAGCGGTGTCAGCAAACATCTTCGACAGTTCTTCCGTGGGCGGGGCGATCGTCATTTACGGCGATGTGCCCAGCACCATCAGGAACAGCACGATTTCCAACAATCACGCAGTCTCCCAAAGCGATTCGTGGTCCGAGGCGGGTGGTTTGATCTTCCTGATGCCGAGCGGGAACACGCTGGTGAACAGCATCGTTGCAGCCAACACCGCGATGTGGAACACAGACATCTCAAACGCGGGGGCGGTGAGCAGCGGCGGGCATAACCTGATCGGTGTCGACCCGGGGCAGAGCTTTGTAAACGGCGTGAACGGCGACCAGGTGGGAATGTCGAACACGCCGCTGGATCCGAAGCTGAATGTGCTTGGGGACTACGGCGGAAAGACGTTCACGATGGCGCTGCTGTCGGACAGCACCGCGATCGACGCGGGCGATTCGCTGAGCGCACCCGAAACCGATCAGCGCGGGTACTTCCGTAGCGCAGCGGCGGACATCGGCGCCTTTGAGTTCAACGGCATCGCACCCAATGCCACGCCCTCCAACCAAAGCCCCACGTTCTCCAGCACCGCCGTCACCTCGGCCACCGCGGAATCAGTCTACACCTACAACATCACCACCGGCGACGCCGAAGGCGACACCCGCACCATTACCGCCGAAAACAAGCCCGCCTGGCTGACGCTCACCGACAACGGAGACGGCACCGCCACCCTTACCGGCACGCCGACCAACAACGATACTGCCGACAACAACGTCGTGCTCAAGGTGAGCGATGCCAACGGATCCGCGACGCAGTCGTGGAGCATCCTGATCTCAACCGTCAACCATCTGCCGGCCTACACCAGCACGGACGTCACCAGTGCGACGTCAGAATCAGAATACAGCTACACCATGACCGCGTCAGACGCGGATAACGACACGCTGTCGTTCGTCCCCAAGAACATCCCGAGCTGGTTAACCCTTACCGATCATGGCAACGGCACGGCCACCCTCAAGGGCACGCCGACGAACTCATATGC